>NZ_CAUWHO010000008.1:0-74744 GCF_963558545.1 uncultured Tyzzerella sp.
ATATGTCTTTTTCTAATACATTCTTTTCATTAATAAAGTTTATACATTGCTCTAAATCTTGTTTTATTTTATCTAGTTTAGGCTTTTCTTCTTCCTTTTTATTTTTATAATAATTATAATTATTTTCTATATTTTTATAATTATTTTCTATATTTTCAAGGTCCTGTTTTATTACATTTACATTATCTAAAATATTTTTATTTTCATTTACTATGTTGTCTACCTCTAATATATGAGGTGCTATTTTCTCTGCTTCCAATATTTCTTTTAATGTAGTTTCAAATTCTAAAACTGTATTTTTATATGGTATTAACTCTTGTAATTTATCATTATAAAATATATAATCATTTTTTAACTTTAAAATATTAATAAAGTATTTTTCGTCTTCTTCTGTTTTTTTCATTTGAATATTTATATTTTGTAAATATTCTTCTTTTTCTTTAAGTATATTTTTTTGTTCATATATGTTTTCTTTGGATATATCTCCATATAATTCTATTTCTTTTTTTAAATTGACTACTAAATTTTCTTGGTTATACTTTTTTTCATTTATTTTATCTTTTAATTTATCCCCATATTTTTCTAACCCAAAAATTCTCTGTAACATTTTTCTTTTATCTGTATTTTCAATCATTAAAAAATCGCTAAATTTACCTTGAGGTAAAACAACTGCCTTTGTAAAATCTTCATAACTAAGACCTATTACGTCTATTATTTTATTTTCTACATCTATCTTTTTATCTGCTATAATATTTTTTTCTATACCTTGAAAAACAGATAACCTTATTATATCGGATTTTATCTCTCCTTTACTAGTTCTTTTAAATTGTCTAACTACTTCATAAAAAACTTCATCTTTTCCATCTTTTATAGAAAAAATAAACTCCACTTTAGCATTATTCCTATTAAGATTTAAAAAATCCCCATTTTTATTTTTACTACCATTATACCGTACAATTTTTCCATATAAAGCAAGTGTTATACAATCTATTATAGTAGATTTTCCACTACCTGTATCTCCAAATATACCAAATAACCCTTTTTCTAAAATTTTAGAAAAATCTATTTCTTGCATTTCATTAAAGCTATTTATACCTAATATTTTAAGATTATGTGGTTTCATCTATTTTCACCTCCTCTGTTTCTATTTCATCTAAAATATTTAAAAACATATCTAAAATTTCATTTGGAGCATCTTTTCCCTTTTTATATGTATAAAATGATTTAAATTGTTCTAAAATACTTTTTTCTTCCTCTGTTTCGTATATAACTTTTTCCTCCATATAAGACTTTAGCACTATGCTTACAATATATTTTTTTGTTTCTCTCAAAGTTCTTATTTGTTCCCCTGTTATAAAATCTTGTGTTAATATTTCAATAAAAGCATAACTATCTTTATCTGACACACTTTCACAAAATTGTAGAGCTTGTTGATAATTATCACATTTAAAAACATCTATTGGTTTGTAGTCTGTAAGAGGTACCTTTTTTAATATAGGCTCTTGGTTAGGCTTTATATCTAAAACTAATACCACTTTTTCATATCCTATTTCACTTTTGCTATATCTAATAGGAGAGCCAGAATAATAAGCTAAACAGTCTGCTTGTTTTACCTGTTGGCACCTATGTAAATGGCCTAAAGCTACATATTGAGTATTTTTTGGAAAAATTCTAGGGTCTATAGCGTAAGTTCCACCTATAGATTGTATTTTTCTTTCACTATCTGTTTCTATACCACCTTTTACAAATAAATGTGTAACAATAATATTTATAGTATCTTCACCATAATTTTTAGATAAATCATTAAATATACTTTTTATTTTATCAGAGAAATCTTTTTGCATATCTATCTCTTCATCACTTTTAAATATTACTTCATTAATATTTTTTTCTGTAATATAAGGTAGTGTTAAAAAAACTGCTTTTTCATCATTAATTTTTATTTCAAAAAAACCTTCACCAGATTTTGTTATTTCAAAATTTTCATATTTAGCTACATTAGCAACTGTATTTAGCATACCCTGTATAATAATTCCAAATTCGTATGCTAAAGGGCTAGGAGATATTAGCTTGCTAGCACTATCGTGATTCCCAGAAACTATAATAATTGGCCTTTTACCATTTAAAGATAATCTTTTCATAGCTTTAAAAAACAATTTCTCTGCTAATATAGGTGGGTTAGTTGTGTCGTATATATCTCCTGCTATTATTATTAAATCTATTTTTTCACTATTGCATATATTTTCTAATTCGTATATAAATTTTTCTTGTTCTTCTATTCTAGAATATTTATCTAAATATTTGCCTAAATGCCAATCAGACGTATGTAAAATTTTCAAAAAATCACCTCTTTTATATTTATTTTTTTAAATTTCTAAAGGCTGAAGATAATATCTTCAGCCTTTAATAAAATTGTTATTCATATATTATACTTCTATATCTACATTTTGTTTAGAAAGCTGTTTATACATCATATCTGCTAAACCTATTCCGCCTTCTTTAGCCATTTTATCTGTCATTTGCTCGTCTAACATATCTTGAAAAATCTTTTCTGCATTACTTTTACCAAAAATACCACCATTAGATACAGTAGTCTTTCTCATAGATTTAAACATCATACTTAAAAAATAACTTTCAAATTGTACACAAGCCTCTTTAAGCTCTTTATCTTGCCCATTTTGTATAGCATTATCAAATTTTTGTTTAAAGCTATCTGTTTCTATAATAGATTTTTTAGCGACATTTATATCTGATATATTTTTAGAGTTTATGCCAACTATACTATTTAAGCTCATTTTGTTCACCTCTTATTATTTTTTAAGGTTATTAGCTAATTGTAACATATCATCAGATGTTGTTATCGCTTTAGAATTAAGCTCATAAGCTCTTTGTGCAACAATTAAATTAACCATTTCTTCTGCTATATTAACATTAGATAGTTCTGTAAATCCTTGTAATACTTTACTTTTGTTTGATTCTAAATCTGTTTCTAAAATAGGCTCTCCAGATGCTGCAGTAGTAGCATATAAATTACCACCAATAGCCTCTAATCCTTGTGGGTTAGCAAACTGAACAACACCTATACTTGTACCTGTATCTTGTTCTTCTCCGTTTTGCATATATTTTACAGCGCCATTTTCTGAAATAATAATATCTTTTACAGGTATGCTCTCAGGTAAAGATATAGGCTCTCCATCAGAATTTAATACATAATATCCCTCTGATGTAACAAGGTTATTTTCTCCATCACCTAAGCTTATTTTAAAGCTACCATCTCTTGTATAAGATATTTCATCTTCACCAGTTTTTACCATAAAAAATCCTTCACCTTGTATGGCTAAATCTGTTTTTATTTCTGTTCTTTCTAAATTCCCTTGAGAAAACATTCTACTTGTAGCTATAGGTCTTACACCAAGTCCTACTTGTAAATTTACAGGTTTCCCAGTATTTGATTCATCTAAAGATGCCCTTTCCATAGTTTGATATAATAAACTTTTAAATTCCAGTCTTTCTTTTTTATAAGAATTTGTATCTACATTAGATATATTATTAGATATTGTATCTACATTTAATTGCTGTGCACCCATACCAGATGCAGCAGTCCATAAAGAACGCATCATAATTTTTACCTCCTATTTTTTGGCTATATCATTAACAGCTCTACCCAAAATTGCATCGTGAGATTGTACCATTTTTTGATTAAGCTCATAAGCTCTAGATACTGCTATCATTTTTACCATTTCTTGAACAGCATTTACATTAGACATTTCTATTTGGCTTTGTAATATAGTTCCTGTAAAAGGCTTTTCTACACTTTCATCTATTTTATTATATAAGTTATCTCCATATTTTCTAAGGGTCTCTTTATTTTCAAAATCTACTATTTTTAGCTTGTCTACAAACTCATTGTTAGAATATATATTTCCATTTTCACTAATAGTTATTTTACCATTTGGTATAACAATTCGTCCATTTTCTCCTAATACATAATTACCTTCTTTTGTCATAAGCTCGTTATTGCTATTAACTGTAAAAGAGCCATCTCTTGTATATTTTTCTACTATATTACCATTATCCATAGTTTCTATAGCAAAAAAACCATCACCATTTATAGCTAAATCATATGTTCCACCTGTTTTTTTCATAGAGCCTGTTGAAAAATCTGTATTAACTTCTGCTACAAAGTTACCAAGTGATACACTTCCTATATTATTATCTACTTTAACAAGGCTTTCTTCAGGATCATTAAATCTTTTCATAAGCTCTTCAGAAAAAGATTGCACAACATTCATATCTTTTTTAAATCCTGTATTATCAACATTTGCTATATTATTTGTTATAACATCTAGGTTATTCATCTGAGTCATCATTCCTATAGCTGATGTATATAAACCTCTATTCAATCAAATCATCTCCATTTAAATAGTTTTGATATTATCTGAAAAAAAACATTTTTATCTTTTTCAAATTTTTTGTTATACTCTATATATTTTCCTGTACCTAATACTACACAAGATAACGAATCTTCTGCCAAAACAGTGTTTATACCTGTTGCTTCTTTTATAACTTTATCTAATCCGTATATCAAAGCTCCACCACCTGTCATAACTATTCCTCTTTCGTAAATATCTGATGCAAGTTCAGGGGGTGTTTGTTCTAGCACTTTTCTTATTCTATCTATAATAACATTAGTTGGTATTTTTAATGCCTCGTATAATTCTTCAGATGTAATATTTATAGTATTAGGCAATCCTGTAACAAGGTTTTTTCCTCTTATATCCATATTTAAAGGTGCACTTCTTTTGTAAACAGTACCAATGTTAACTTTAAGGTCTTCTGCACTTTTTTCACCTATAAGAATGTTATATTTATTTTTAATATATTTTATTATAGATTCATCAAAGTTATCCCCAGCTATTTTTAAAGAACTTTTTACAACTGCTCCTCCAAGAGATATAACAGCAATATCTGTTGTTCCACCGCCAATATCAACTATCATACTACCACAGGCCCTTGTTATATCTATCCCAGAGCCTATAGCAGCAGCTATTGGTTCTTCTATTACAAAAACTTCTCTAGCACCAGCATCTTTTGTCGCATCTTTAACAGCCTTTTTTTCTACTTCTGTAATTTCAGATGGTACACAAACAGCTATTCTAGGACGCCTAGAACTTTTACCAAGTACTTTTTTTATAAAGTATTTTAACATAATTTCAGTAACGTTATAATCAGATATAACACCCTCTCTAAGAGGTCTTATTACATTAATATTTGCAGGAGTTTTACCTATCATCTGTCTAGCCTTTTCACCTACAGCAATAACCTCATTAGTATACCTGTCTATTGCAACAACGGAAGGTTCTTTTAAAACAATGCCTTGTCCTTTTATATATATTAGTACACTAGATGTGCCTAAATCAATTCCTATATCAGAACTAAACATTAATATTTCTCCTTTTAACTACATATTTATATATAACACCATAATTATATCATATTTTTGTTGCAATTTAAAGTTTTTTTTATATTTTTAATAAATTTTGTAGTTTTCTAATATTTTTATGTTTTTAATACTAAAGTTATAAATAGCTGTAAAATTTAGCTATTTATAACTAAGTATTAACTTATTTATTTTTCTTCTTTTATAATATCTATCATAAGCTCATCTAATTGTTTTTTATCTACAAAATTAGGTGCATCTGCTAAAGGACAAGAAGCATCTTTTACTTTAGGAAAGGCTATAACATCTCTTAAGCTATCACTACCAGATAAAAGCATAACCATTCTATCAAGACCTAATGCAAGTCCACCGTGAGGAGGTGTACCATACTTAAATGCCTCTATTAAAAATCCAAATCTTTCTTTTGCATCTTCTTGGCTAAAACCTAAACATTTAAACATTTTTTCTTGTAAATCACTTTGATATATTCTAAGGCTACCACCACCTAGCTCATAACCATTTAAAACTAAGTCATAAGCCACTGCTCTTGCTTTTTCTGGGCTTGTTTCTAGTAAACTAATATCTTCCTCCATAGGCATAGTAAATGGGTGATGTTTTGCAACATATCTTCCCTCTTCTTCATCGTATTCAAAAAGTGGAAATTCTGTAACCCATAAAAATCTATAATCATCTTTATCAGTAAGCTCAAGTCTTTTAGCCATTTCCACCCTTAAAGCTCCTAAAGCATCAAAAACAACATTGTCTTTATCAGCACAAATTAAAATTAAATCTCCTTTTTCTGCACCAAAAGCATTAGCTATTTCTTTAAGCTTGTCATCATCAAAAAACTTACTTATACTTGTTTTAAACGTATCGTCTTCATTTAACCCTAACCACGCTAAACCTTTAGCACCATAAGTTTTAGCAAGTTCTACAAGGCTATCTATTTGTTTTCTTGGCATAGCACAAGAGCCTTTAACGTTTATCCCTCTAACACTACCACCAGTAGTTATAGCATTTTCAAAAACACCAAATTCACTACCAGCTACAATATTTGTAATATTAGTAAGCTCCATACCAAATCTAACATCTGGCTTATCAGAGCCAAATCTTTCCATAGCATCTTTATAAGAAATTCTTTCAAATGGTATTTGTATATCTATACCTTTTGTTTCTTTTAATATAGTTTGCATAAGCCTTTCATTTAAGCTTATTATGTCTTCTTCATCAACAAAAGATAATTCCATATCTATTTGTGTAAATTCTGGCTGTCTATCTGCTCTTAAATCTTCATCTCTAAAACACTTTACTATTTGAAAATATTTATCAAATCCTGAAGACATTAAAAGCTGTTTAAAAATTTGAGGAGATTGTGGAAGTGCATAAAATTCTCCAGGGTGTACACGGCTTGGTACAAGGTAATCTCTAGCACCTTCTGGTGTAGATTTTGTCAAAAATGGCGTTTCTATCTCTAAAAAACCTTCATTGTCTAAAAATCTTCTAACAGATTGAGCAATATTATGTCTTAATATTAAATTTTTAGCAACGCTAGGTCTTCTAAGGTCTAAATATCTATATTTAAGCCTTAAATCTGTGCTTACATTTACACTATCTTCAATTTGAAAAGGAGGAACTTCAGATTCTGATAAAATTTCCATTTCATCTATTAAAACTTCTACTTTACCTGTTTCCATTTCTGGATTAATATTTTCTTCTGTTCTAGCCACAACTTTACCTTTAATAGCTACAACATATTCTGGCTTAAGCTCTTTATCTTTTTTTATAACATCTTCTGTATTAGTATCTTGGTTAACAACAGCTTGTAAAATTCCTGTTCTATCTCTTAATAAAATAAAAGAAAAATGACTAAATACACGCTTACGACTAACCCAACCCATAAGAGTTACCTCTTTACCTATCATATTTTCTTTTATTTCACCACAATAGTTTGTTCTTTTAAAACCTTTCATTTTTACCCTCCATTAATTATAAAATTTCTGCCTCTAAATTTGATAAACTTATTTCTATTTCTTCACTTTTGTCCATATCTTTTAAGTTTACTTTATCTGTTTGTATCTCATTATCTCCAATTATTATAACATATTTAGCATTTATTTTATCCGCATATTTTAACTGAGCCTTTACACTTCTTTTAACTATGTCGTACTCTACATATACACCTTTTTGTCTAAGGTTATAAGCTATTTGTTGAGCTTTTGTAAAACCAATTTCTCCCATAGAGCCAATATATATTAAAGGTCTGTTTTTATCTTCAATTTGTATGCCTTGTTCTTCCATAAGCATAAGTACACGCTCCATACCCATACCAAATCCAACTGCACCAGTAGATTGTCCTCCACATTCTTTTATAAGGTTATCATATCTTCCACCACCACATATGGTACTTTGAGAGCCTAATTTTTCAGATTTACAAACAAACTCAAATACTGTTTTTGTGTAATAATCTAAACCTCTAACTATTTTAGGGTCTATCTCATAAGGTATATTCATTATATCTAAGTATTTTTTTAAATTTTCAAAATGATTTTTACATTCTTCATCTAAGCTATCTATTGTTGTTGGAGCTTCTTTTAAAGCCTCCCTACAATTATTATTTTTACAGTCTAAAACTCTAAGTGGATTTTTTTCATACCTTTGATTACAATCATCACATAAAAAATGAAGCTTAGTTTCTATAAAAGATTTAAGCTTTTGGTTGTAAGCCTTTCTGCACTCATTACCACCAAGGCTATTTAATTTTAGGGTTACATCTTTAATATTAAGGTTTTTCAAAAGCTCATATGCAAAAGATATAACCTCTGCATCACAACTAGCATCAAAAGACCCAAATATCTCTACACCAAATTGATGAAACTGTTTAAATCTACCTGCTTGGTTTCTTTCATCTCTAAAAGTTGGTGATATATAATATAACTTTGTAGGTTGTACACCAGCATTAAGTCCATTTTCTAAATAAGCTCTAGCTGTACCTGCTGTACTTTCTGGCTTGAGAGAATATTCACGTTCGCCTCTATCTTTAAATGTAAACATTTCTTTTTGTACAACATCTGTTGTTTCTCCAACACCACGCTCAAAAAGACTTTTATATTCAAAAATAGGTGTTCTTATTTCTTGTATTCCAAAATTTTTACAAGCTTGTCTTATTTCATTTTCTAAAAACTGCCATTTATATGCTTCTTCACAAAAAATATCATTAGTCCCTTTTGGCCTTTTTATTTTCATTTATATGCACTCCTCTATTATTTCTTTTTTTCTTTGTATCATTTCATCTATACGGCTTATATAATCATCTACACTTTTTACATTAAAAGCTCTTTTTATAAGATTTTTATCTTCAAAATAAAATTTACTTGTAGCACCAGCCCCAAAAGAAATAATAGTTTGTTTTTCTTCCATTATTTGTATGTTATAAAAACATTCTAATCCTTCTTTACAGTATCCTACATTTTCAAAATTACCTATCATATTTTTTTGTCTATACATATAATAAGGGTACATATCCATTTTTCTAGCATAATCTTTTGTTATACTTATCATTTTTTCCATTTCGTAAAAAGAGCTAGGGTTAAAACTATCTATGTTTTCATTAAGCCTAGATGCTCTTTTTAAAGCAAGGGTATGGACAGTTAAACTTTCTGGGCTTAAATTAAAAATCTTATCCATAGTGTATAAAACTTCTTTAGATGTTTCATCTGTAAGTCCTAAAATAATATCTGTGTTTATATTGTTATGCCCTTCTTCTCGTGCCATATAAAATGCCTCTAAAAAGTCCTTTTCTAAATGGTTTCTTCCTATAAGTTTTAAAGTTTTATCATTCATTGTTTGAGGGTTTATAGATATTCTACTAGCGTTAAAATATTTCATTGTTTTAAGCTTTTCTCTAGTTATGGTATCAGCTCTACCTGCCTCTATTGTATATTCTACTAAAGGCTTTTTAAAATTATCTGCTATCATTTTTAAAAATCTATAAAACTGAATTTCATTTAAAGAAGAAGGTGTACCTCCACCTATGTATATGCTTTCTATTTCATAGCTATTAACATAATCTTTCATAGCTAGTATTTCTTTTTCTAAACAATCTAAATACAAATCTACTTTTTTAGTATATTGACTAAGGTTAAAAGCTGTAAAAGAACAATATACACATCTTGTAGGGCAAAATGGTATACCTAAATATATAGATATTTTATTTTTATTATTATTTTTTAATATATTTTTTTCTATTTTAGCTATTCCTATTGCTAAATCTATTTTTTCATCTGTCGTTAAGTATTTTTCTTTTAGCATATTTTTAATACTATTTTCGGAAAAACCTTCATCTAAAAGCTCATTTATTTTTTTAGTAGGCCTAACACCTGTTAATATTCCCCAAGGCATATCTAAAGGCCTTATTTCCTGTATAGCTTGAAAAACAGTAAGCTTTATTATTCTAGATTCTTCTTTAGAAAATCCATCTTCTTTTATATTTTCCAAG
This sequence comes from uncultured Tyzzerella sp., assembly GCF_963558545.1. Lineage (NCBI taxonomy): Bacteria > Bacillati > Bacillota > Clostridia > Lachnospirales > Lachnospiraceae > Tyzzerella > uncultured Tyzzerella sp. Next base: position 9,936 of record NZ_CAUWHO010000008.1, read on the forward strand.
CTATTTTCTTTACAAACTATTTCTTCTTTATTTTTATATATTTTACAAATAGATATATTATCTTTAACACTACTTTTTATAACTATATTATCATCTAAAATATCATCTACTTGTGTTATTTTTTCTCCAAAATAAAATAATTGAATAACTGAAAGCACCTCATCTAAATGTTTATGCTCCACTATATAATACATATAAAACCAACTTTCTAATATTCGTACATATTTCCCATATAAGGATTAATATTTTTTTCTGTTCCTATTGTAGTTTTGTCGCCGTGTCCACAATAAACTACTGTTTCATCTGGTAAATCTTTAAGCCTTGTAACAGATTTTATTAAATCTGATGAGTTTCCATAAGGAAAGTCTGTTCTACCAACAGAACCATAAAATAAAGTATCTCCAGAAAAAAGTATATTTTCTTTTTCAAAATATAAACACATACCTCCTGGCGTATGTCCTGGAGTTTTTAAGGCTTTAAAGGATAAACTATCCCCAAATTTAAACACTTCATTATCTTTTAAAGCTATATCTGCTTTTAATGATATTTTAGCATTTATCATATGAGAAAGGTTATTCTCTGGGTATTCTATCAATATTTCTTCTCCTTGGCATATAACAACAGGTGTGTTATACCTTTCCTTTATATCTTTACAAGCACCTATATGGTCAAAATGTCCGTGTGTTAAAACTATATATTTCACATTTAGTTTTTCTTTTTCTATTACATTTATAAGCCTATCCGAATCTGCACCTGGGTCTATTATTATAGCATTGTTTGTATCATCTTCTATTGCAAAATAACAATTTTGCATCATCGCTCCACCAACTATTTCAACTTTTACTTTCATATTAGCCTCCTAAAATAATTTATCACTATCTAAAAGTATAGTAATAGGACCATCGTTTATAAGCTCTACCTGCATATCTGCTCTAAATATACCTGTTTCTACTTTATCATAATTATTTTTAACATAATCTATAAAATCATTAAATATTTTTTCTGCATCATCTGGCTTAGCACCACCTACAAAACTAGGACGGCGTCCTTTTCTAGCATCTGCATAAACTGTAAAATTAGGTACTATTAATAATCCTAAATTTAAATCTTTTATAGATAAATTAAGCTTATCCTCATCATCTTCAAATATTCTAATATTTATAATTTTATCACACATATACTTAAATGTTTCTACATTATCTGTGTCATTAACAGCAACAAGAGCAACTATACCTTTATCTATTTTACCTACTGTTTGTTTATTTATATCTACTTTTGCCTTTGTTACTCTTTGTAAAACAACTCGCATATTATCCTCCTATGTTGTAATCCTTTGTATATCATATACACCTTTTACATTTTTTATTTTTTTACATACATATTCTAGCTCTGTTTTATCACTTATAGTTATAGTTGCATCTATAATAAACTCTGTTTTAGTAGTTCTTGCATTAATATTTTTAAGAGATAGCTTTTCATCTGTAAATACCTTTGTTATATCTACTAAAAGTCCTAGCCTATCTTCACCTGTTATTCTTACTTCTGCTAAAAACTCTTTATTTTTACTATTATTCAAGCTCCAGTTTGCCTCAACTAGCCTTTTTCTATCATCTTCTAAAAGATTTATTATATTTATACAATCTGTCCTATGGATAGATACACCTCTACCTTTAGTAATAAATCCTACTATTTCATCACCAGGTACAGGGCTACAACATTTAGATACTCTAGCATCTAGTCCAGTTATACCGTGTATCACTATACCAGAATCATTTTTATATTTTCTTTTATATTGATTATTTGTATTAGCATTTGATATATTTTCTGCTGTTTCTTTTAATATTTCCTCAGCAGTTTTATTTTTATTTATATCCTTTTTTAAATCTTCTATAAGCCTATTTATTATTTGCCCTTCTTTTAACCCACCGTGTCCAATGGCTGCACATATAGCGTCCCAATCTCTAAAACCATATCTTTCTAAAACTCTTTTAATTCTAAAAGGTGTAGCTAATTCACTAAAAATAAAGCCTTTTCTTTTAGACTCTTTTTCTAGCATTTCTTTTCCTCTTAGTATATTTTCTTCTTTATTTATAGTTTTAAACCATTGGTTTATTTTATTTTTGGCTTCACTACTTTTAACCATTTTTATCCAGTCCATACTAGGTCCACGAGAATTTTGGCTTGTTATTATTTCTATCCTATCTCCATTTTGCAAAATATAATCAAATGTTACTATTTTACCATTTACTCTAGCTCCTACCATAGTATTACCAACTGCACTGTGTATAGAATAAGCAAAATCTATTGGTATAGAACCATAAGGCAAGCTCTTTACCTCTCCTGTTGGTGTAAAGCAGTACACATTTTCATTAAAAGAGTCTAAGTCTGTTTTTATAGTATCCATAAACTCTTTATTATCAGACATATCTTTTTGCCATTCTAATATTTGTCTAAGCCAAGTAAGTTTTTCTTCTTCTGCAGATTCTTTAACATTTTGGTTACCAGATTTATATTTCCAATGAGCTGCTATACCATATTCTGCTATACGGTGCATCTCTAATGTTCTAATTTGTATTTCAAAAGGCAATCCCTCTGGGCCTATAAGTGTATTATGTAAAGACTGATACATATTAGACTTAGGCATAGCTATATAATCTTTAAACCTACTAGGGATAGGTTTATACATTTCGTGAACAATTCCCAAAACCTCATAACAATCTCTTATACTATTTACTATTACTCTTACTGCAAAAAGGTCAAATATTTGGTCTAATGTTTTATCCTGATTAAGCATTTTTTTATAAATACTAAAAAAATGTTTAGGTCTTCCATATATTTCACATTTTAGATTATCCTCTTCACATTTTTGTGATATTTCTTTAACTATTCTCTCTACATATTCTTCTCTGTGGTGTTTTTTACGTTCTATCTTTTCTGCTAAATCATAGTATGCCGTAGGGTCTAAATACCTAAGACATAAATCCTCAAGTTCTATTTTTATTTTAAATATACCAAGCCTTGTAGCTAATGGTGCATATATATCTAATGTTTCTTGAGCTTTCTCTCTCTGCTTTTCTTTGCTCATAAACTGTAGTGTTCTCATATTGTGCAATCTATCTGCCACTTTTATTAATATTACTCTTATATCTTTTGCCATAGCAAGAAACATTTTTCTATAATTTTCTGCTTGCAATTCTTCTTTAGATGAAGATGAGTAAGTAAATTTATCAAGCTTTGTAACACCACTTACAATGTTTGCTATCTCATCACTAAAAAGATTTTTTAAGTCTTCAAAAGAATATTTAGTATCTTCTATTACATCGTGTAAAATACCTGCTACAATAGATTCTAAGTCTAGCTCTAGCTCTGCTAATATAATAGCAACACAAAGAGGATGTATTATATAAGGCTCTCCAGACTTTCTAAGCTGTTCTCCGTGTGCTTTTTTTGCTAATATATATGCCTTTTCTATAAGACTAAAATCTGTTACTGGATGGTATTTTTTCACCTTTTCTATTAACTTATTATAAAGTAGTTCACATTCTTCCATAAGCATCCTCCTTCCAAAATTAATTATGTTAATTACTATTATATTAAGTTTTTAATATAATTTCAAGTAAAAACAAATTTTTAGCTATTTTTATTAGTATAAAAACAAAGGGTACTGTGTTTTTTACAATACCCTTTAATTTCCTTATATAATATCTCTAAAAACTAACTAATTTTATAAAAAAAACGACACCTTGTTTAAAGCATATTCCGAATACTCATTGTAGCTGTTAATTGTAATAGATTTTTTAAATCTTTTTTGTGCTTTTTTGTATTTTTCTTTATTAAAGCTAACAACACCTAAATTGTAGTATAAATTAGACCTAAAATTTCTGTTTAATACCTGTGATAATATATGAAAAAATCCTAAACAAGACACTACGCCACCTAAGGCTATTATAGCATTACTAGTTAAAAAAATACCTATTAAAAATAATGGTACACCAACTATTGCTAAAAGTGGGTTAAATTTTATCCTTATATAAGAAAGCCTATCTCCTCCTAGTGCCATTTGGTTATCTTCCTTTTGAAAACTGTACACTTTAGACCTTGTCCTATTTTTCTTTGACTTTAGCTTTTTTTTAGGTTTAGGCACAACTACATTATCACCTAACACCTTGTACTCCTCAACAACGCCACCTTTTATTTTAAATAATATATTAACATCTTTTTTTAATGTTTTTAAATTTTCTGCTTTAACATCTTTGCTTATTTGAAGTATATAATATTCTTCCTCTTTATAAGGCTCCAAAGTTTCTATTACTATTAGTTCTAACGCTTTATTATATATTATATCTGTTTTAAAAATATAACCTTTTGTATCCGTCACCTTCATAGTTTTTTTAGATACACTTTCTTCTTCAAGTGGCAAGCTAAATTTTATATACCAGTATATTTTTTCTTCTATATTTTCTATTTCATTTTTAAATTTTTCGTTTATATCTTTTTCAGATGCGTCTAATTTTATTTTCTTATCATTATAAGCCATCGATACACTCTCCAAAATTAATTTTGTATTTTGTATATCGTCAATTATTAATTATTTTTTAGTTTTCTTCTAAATATTTTTTTAGGCAATCTGTTATTTCCTTATAGTATAATAAAAATTCATTGCTTGTCCTAAAATTTTCTACATTGTTATTTATATCTAAAGATAGTACTATATTAGCTGGTTTTTTAGATAATATATATATTTTATCAGATAAATATATGGCCTCGTTTATATCGTGAGTTATAAATACCGTTGTTTTATTCTCATATTTAATCATTTGTTTAAACCATTCATATATACTTTCTTTAGTTATACTATCTAGTGCAGAAAAAGGCTCATCAAATAGCATTAAATCGCTTTCTTTTAAATATGCTCGTATAAAAGATACCCTTTGTTTCATACCACCTGATAGCTCATTAGGATATTTATTAATATGTTGTGATAACCCAAATTTTTCTAATATAGGTATAGCCTTTTCGTAAGCTAATTTCTTATTTATTCCCTTTATTTTAAAAGATAAACAAACATTGTCTAAAACATTAAGGTATGGTAGTAACAAATGTTTTTGTGTCATATAGCTTATATTTTTCTTTTTATTTGTAATATCTTCTCCTTGTAAAAATATCTTTCCTGTATCTGCTTTTTCAAAACCTGCTAGTATATTAAAAAGGGTTGTTTTACCAACCCCACTTTTACCAAGAAAAGATACTATTTTACCTTTTTTAAAAGAAAAATTTATATCGTCTATTATTCCTATATTGTCATAAGATTTACTTATATTTTCTAATCTTATATAGTCCATTTTTTCTCCTTTAATTTAATCTTATTCTGGTAAATAGTCATTTGTAAAGCCTTTATCTTTTAAATCTTTTTTTACTATGCCCTTTTTATATAACCAGTCATAAAATCTATTCCATCTATCAGAGTCTATATATCCCCATCTTTCTACCTCACTTTTATATTCATTAGCAAGGTACTTTTGGCTTTCTATTAGCATATCAAGTTCATACTCTGGTGCAAATTTATGTAATATTTCTGCACTTTCTTCTGGATTTTCTATTGCATATTCATATCCTTTTTTAGTAGCTTTTAAAAATCTTTTAGCTGTATCTTCATTTTCTTTTAAATATTTTTCACTAGATACTATAACAGGCGTATAAAAATCTAAATTAGGGTCTACATCTTTAAATTTTATAAAGTTGTAATCTATCCCTTTAACCTTTGCCATCATAGTATCCCAAGCTTCAAATACCCATACAGCATCTACATTTGTTTGTATAGCAGATACAGCATCTGTTATAGAACTATGGTAAAGTTCCACTTTATTAAAATCTCCGCCCTCATTCTCCATAACTTGTTTTATAGTAGCTTGTTCTAGCTCACTATCCCAAGTAGCATATACTTTTCCTTCTAAGTTTTTAAAATTATCTATATTTTTCTCTTTTAAAGATAAAATACCAGATGTATTATGTTGTATAATAGATGCAACTGCCATTATAGGAAAATTATCATTTTCATTTATAGCAGTACCCATAGTGTCTTGAAAAGAAACCCCAAAGTCAGCTTTACCAGCAGCTACTAAAGCTGTTGTAGATTCTTCTGGTGGATTTAATACTTCTAAGTCTATCCCTTCTTCACTATAAAATCCTTTTTCTAAAGCCACATATATACCTGTGTGATTAGTATTAGGTGTCCAGTCTAATAAAAAACTAACTTTGTCATTCTCCTTTTCTTCTGTATTTTCAGATTGTTCACTATTTTTAACTTCTTCTGTACTAACTTGTTGGTTTTTTGTACCACAACCTACAAATAAACTACATATTAAAAATATACATAAAATTTTACTAAATATCTTCATTTTTTAACCTATTCTTTCCAATATATTATTTTCTTTTCCAAAATTCTTATAACCCATACTAGTAACAAACTAAGTAAACTAATTATTATAATACTTGCAAACATTTTATCAAAAGCATAGCTTTTTTTTACCCTTGTCATATAAACTCCTATACCCTTTTCTCCTCCTAGCCATTCAGATACAACAGCACCAACTATTGCATAAGTTGCAGCTATTTTTAACCCAGAAAAAAAGCTTTGCATAGCTAATGGTATCTTTACAATAAACAAAGTTTTTATGTAACTACTATCCATAGACTTCATTAACTTTAGCATATCTTCATCTACATCTTTAAACCCTGTTAGTATACTTATAGTCATAGGGAAAAAACAAGTAGAAAATATAAGTAATATTTTAGGCATAATACCAAATCCAAACCAAAGTACAATAATAGGTGCTATTGCTACTGTTGGTACTGTTTGGCTAATTACTAAAATAGGATATATAGCCCTATCAAAAATTTTATATTTATCCATAATAATAGCTAGTATAAAACTAAATATTATACTTATAGAAAGCCCTATTGCAGCCTCTAAAAGAGTAATCCATATATGGCTAAATATTAATTTAAAATCTTTTATAAAAGCTAACACTACCTCTACTGGACTAGGTAGCATAAACTTAGGAACAAGCTCTGTATAACTTATTACTTGCCATAGTATAATTATTAGTAAGACTGTTAGTGCACTTATATTTTTATTTATTATGTTTTGAAATTTTTTCATCTATGCTCATTACTCCTGAAGGACTATATGATATTTTTATATATGTTAATATATCTTTAGCACCCTCTTTTTCAGCTGTTAATATACTTTCTTTTAATATATCTAATATTTCATTTAACTGGCCTTCTACAACTGTTTCAAAAGGACCTACAACCATATTAAGACCTTTACTCTTTATATGTTCTATTACCTTGTCAATAACCCTTATGTTTTCATCTTTTTCTGGTAATCTTGGTAATAATTGTATTGCCATACTTGCCTCATATTTTTTATTCATTTTTATTCTCCTTTGTGTAATTTATTTTAGTTAATACTTTAGGAAAAATAATTTTTTATATACTTTGTATTTAAAGATATAAATAATATCTTAATTGTAATAAAAAAGTGCAATGGAAAAATACCACTGCACATAAAATACAATTATATTCTTCCTACGCTGGCATTATCCAGTTCAGGTATAAAGGTTAGATGTATCTATTAACACCCTCTCAGCCAAGAAAACTTAGCACCCTTGAATAGTATTAACTTAATTTTAAGTATAAACAAATTATTTTATATTGTCAAGTATTAATAGTTTATTTATTTTAAGTATATTAACCAAATTATAGCTGAGCTTAGCATACAATGTAAGTATATATGCTATAAATTACAGCTATACAGTATAACATACATAAAAAAGACAAAGCTATAAATATTGTAATAACTTTGTCTTTTTATATTAAATATAAATTATTTTCTTAAGCCTAATTCTGCAATAAGCTCACGATATTTAACTATATCTTTATTCTTGATGTAGTTTAAAAGACCTTTTCTTTGACCAACCATTTTTAAAAGTCCACGTCTAGAATGGTGGTCTTTTTTATGAGTTCTTAAGTGGTCTGTTAAGTGGTTAATTCTAGCAGTTAATAAAGCTACTTGAACTTCTGGAGAGCCAGTATCTTCTGCATTTCTACCAAATTTTGCAACTATTTCTTGTTTGTTAAATTCCATTTTAAAATTCCTCCATAAAATAAGTAAACTCCTAATGCTAAGAAAAAGGTTGGAGTATCCATTTTCTGAACATAGGCTACATAAATACTACCACAAAAACATATTATTTGCAAGTATTTTATTGTAATTATTTTGTTTTAATAATATATGTATAATATTTATTAATCAAATCATCTAGTTTAGTACTTGTTTTTAGTATTCTTTCCTTTTTGTCATCATTCTTTATTTGATTATTTAACTTTTTTCTAATAAATTCAATTTTTTCTAACATATCACTTCTATTTTATTTCATTCCCTTCTAATAGTATATCCATATCACTTCTATCTTTATATTTTTTAGTTTGTATTATAAGATATATTGTAAATGATACTACAAGTATAATAGATAAAACTTGTGAAACTCTTATATTAGTAGCTGCTATCATAAGAGAATCTGTTCTCATACCTTCTATCCAAAATCTGCCTAAACCATATCCTATAAAATATAGGGCCATTAATTGCCCATTAAACTTTTTATGTTTTCTAAAAATAAACAATACTATTAATACGCCTATATTCCACAAAGATTCATATAAAAATGTTGGGTGTACTTGTATATATTCTACACCATTTATATTTACCACTTTATCAAGTACATCTTTAGGTATGTTAGATGCTTGGTCTTTTATATACCTCATAGCAAATAAAGAGTCTGTATACCCTCCAAAAGCCTCCCTATTTACAAAATTTCCCCATCTTCCTATTATCTGGCCTATTAAAATTCCAAAAGAAAATGTATCTGCAACCTTAAAAAAGTCTTTTTTTCTTATTTTACATATTATTAATCCTGATAAAACTGCACCTATTATAGCTCCATATATAGCTATACCACCATTTCTTATAGAAAATATTTCATTAATGTGATTTTTGTAATAATCCCAAGAAAATATTACATAATAAAGCCTTGCAAATAATATACTAATAATTGAAGATATCATAACTGTATCAATATAAAAGTCTGTTTCTTGTCCTGTTCTTTTAGCTTCTTTTAAAGTTACTATAAGCCCAAAAAGCATACCAAAGCCTATAATAACTCCATACCAGTAAACATCTATGCCAAATACATTAAAAGCTACCCTATCTAAGTGATTTATTTTTATACCTAAATTTACAAACCATATTTCTGGTTCCACTATAATCCCCCCTAATTTTATTTTAGTTTATAATACTTAAATATGCATCATTATCAAAATAATTTAAAGATTTTTGTATATCTTCTAGCTTTATATTTTTTAAAGACTTATAATAATCTTTTATAAAAAAACCATTAGAAAAATAATCTGCCTCCATAGAAACTATGTTGTCTATAACATTAAATTTTCTTATAAAATTACCTATATGCTTATTTTTTATCCTTTCAAAATCTTCATTTGAAATATTTTTATTTTTAAACTTTTCTATCTCTTCTTTTATATATTTTATAATTTCTTTAGGCTCTTTACATATACCAGAAAATATATATGATGCTTTTTCATTAAAATTATTAAAATCAAACCCAAAAGTATCATCTATAATACCCTTTGTGTATAATTTTTCATAAAATAATGAACTTTTACCAAAAATAATATCTAAAAGCATTTTATTAAATATCATTTTATCAAATATTGTAACATCTTTTTGTAAATTTTTAAAGCCTATATTAAAAATTTTTTGATTTATACACATTTTTCTTTCTACATATTTTGATTTATTTGTATTGTTTTCTTCATATTTTTGTATTAATCCTGTTTTTTTATCATTTATATTCAAATTTTTTAAAATACTATCTTCTATTTTTGTTTTATCATCTATATCACCACAACAAATAATTACACAATTATCTTTAGTATAAAAATTGTTATAGCAACTATATAACATATCTTCATTGATACGCTTTATATCATCTACACTTCCTGCTATATCATTAGATATAGGGTTATTTTTACCATACATTATACACATAAGGTTAAAAAATACCCTCCAATAAGGGTCATCATCATACATCTTTATTTCTTGCTCTATTATTGGCTTTTCTTTATCCACATTTTCTCTTGTAAAATATGGATTACTAACAAGTTTTAACAATTCATCAAAGTTTTCATAAAAATAATCAACACAATTAAAGTAATATGCTGTTGATAAAAAATTGGTATAAGCATTTACACTTCCACCAAGTTTATTAAATACATCAAAAATATTATAGTTGTTTTTTTCAAACATTTTATGCTCTAAAAAATGTGCTATCCCTGGTGGTAAACAAATTTTTTCTTTATCTATTATTATATTATTATGGATAGAGCCATATTTAAAACAAACCATAGCCTGTTTTTGTTCAAAATTTTTCTTAGGTATAAATACTAATGTTGTCCCATTTATATTGTCATATATAATATTATCTATCAATTTCATCACCTTTCATAAAATAGCAAGTATCTAGCCATATATTTTCAAAAGATTTTTTTATATCTTCCTTTGTTGTAGATTTTATACTATTTATCATTTCATCTATGCTTATTTCTAGACTAGCTAAATAATTAGTGTAATAGTAATCTATTGTAGCTGTATTGTAATCTACTATACCTCTGTATTTTTTGCATAAATTATTTATAGCAATTTTTATATTATCATCGTTAAAATTACCTTCTTTAATATTTTCAATATTTTCTAATATACAAGCTTTTGCTTTTTCATATTGATTAGAATCTATGCCACTTTCTATAAATATTATTCCTTTAAAAATGTATATAAATGAGCTTATATAATAACAAAGGTTTTCTTTTTCCCTTACGTTATTAAAAAGCATAGAACCTGAGCCACCACCTAATATTTCATTTCCAACTAAAAGTCCTATAAAATTTTTATTATCGGCAGATATGTTACTTCTAAATGCCATACAAAGCTTTCCTTGAGTTATATTAAACTTTTCTATAACTGTATTTTCTTTATGCTTATCTTTATATATAAATTCTGTTTTTATAGGAATATAATTTCTTCCTTCAATGCTAAAATATTCTTTTACAAGCTTATTTACTATGTTTTCTGTTACATTTCCTAAAATAACTATATCTATCTCTGATGTTTTTAAAATATTTTTATAATGGCTATAAAGATTTTTATTATTTATTTTATCATCTTCTAAATCTTCTATATATCCATATGCTAAAATACCAAACTTTTCATTTTTACACATAATTTCTACACATTTATCTTTTGCTAGCTCTTTCTTATCATTTTGTCTAGAATATATGTCTTCTTTAACCTGTTCCTTAGCTTTATTAAAATACTCTACATTAAATCCATCATCTTCTACTAAAGGATTTAATATTATTTCCTTAAACAATAAAAATACTCCATCTATACAAACTTTATCTTCTATAAACTCCATTAAAATTTCTATTATCTGGTTATCACCTTTTTTTAAAATATCACTATGGATATAAGCACCATACATTTCTTCTGTTTTCAAGTTTATATCTTTTATTGTTTTATATTTTTTACACCCCATAGTCAAAATCTTAGATAAAATTGCATTATAAGTTACATAATCTTTATCTAAACTTTGCCTTAAAAGAAAGGCAACACATATAGTTTTAAATTTATTAGTATTTATAACCTTTACATTTATACCGTTATCTATCATACAATCTCCTACATATATTTACGCATATTTTTTAAAGCGCTTTTTTCTAACCTACTTACTTGTGCCTGACTAATATTTATTTCTTCTGCTACTTCCATTTGGGTTTTACCTTCAAAAAATCTAAGGTTTATTATATATTTTTCCCTTTCATTAAGTTTTTTCATAGCTTCATTAAGGCTAATGTTTTCTATCCAAAGATTATCATTATTTTTATCGTCTTTTACTTGGTCCATAACAAAAATAGAATCTCCACCATCGTTATACACAGGCTCAAACAATGATATAGGTTCTTGTATGGCATCTAATGCTAATATAATCTCTTCTTTTTCTATGCCAAGCTCTTTAGCTATTTCTTCTACTGTCGGCTCTTTACAATTTTTATTAATAAGCATTTCTTTCATTTGTAATGCCTTATAAGCTATATCTCTTAAAGACCTGCTAACCCTTATAGAATTATAATCTCTAAGATATCTTCTAATCTCTCCTATAATCATAGGAACAGCATATGTGCTAAGTTTTACACCTTGATTTACATCAAAATTATTAATAGCTTTTATAAGGCCTATTACCCCAACTTGAAATATATCATCTATATTTTCTCCACGGTTTGCAAATTTTTTTATAACACTTAAAACAAGCCTTAAATTGCTATATATAAACTCTTCCTTTGCCTTTTTATCTCCTGCCTGCACACGCTTAAAAAGTTCTTGTTGCTCTTCATTTTTTAGTATTGGCAATTTACTAGTATTAACTCCGCATATTTCCACTTTATACCCTAACATAAAAAACACCTCCGAAAAATTCCTTATATAAAGATATTTTCCAAAGGTATTAAATTTATACATTATTTAATTTCTAATTTATTACAATTATTGTTTAAATGTAGATTAACCTTGAAATCCTCCCACATTTAAATAAGGTTTTCCAAAACTATATAATGCTACAGAATAGTTTATTTTATTTTGCTCTATTTGCTTTTCTATATTTAATATTCCCAATTTAGCTTGCTCTACTTGATTTAATGTTACATTTCCATTAATATAATTAGCTGTAACTTTATTGTATTCATCTACTGCTTTATTAAGCTCTAATCTTAAACTTTTGTCAGTATCTTTCATTTTTAATAAATTATCATAGCTACTTCTCAATTTATTTTCCATATCTATTTTAGCATCTGATAGCTTTCTTTGAGCAGTCTTTATATCATTATCTAATTTTATTTTTTCTTCTTCTGATGCTGTATGGCTATAATTTTTTCTTATATCTTCTGCCCTTTCTAAATTCTTTTTTAAAAGTTGTATAGATATATCATCTTCTTTATTTCTAGTTATATAAGAATCTATATCTATTTTATCTATATCATCAAAATTATCATTTAATAATATATTTATATTAGTGTTGTAGTCTTTATCTAATATATTATTTAAATTTTTTTGTTGTGTATTTAGTGAATTTTTTAATGCCTCTAAATTTAATTTATTATTATTTTGGGTGTCTTTAGCTTTTTTCAATTCACTTTCAGAAATCATTCCGTGTTGATATTTTAATTCTAGAGCTTTTGTATTTTTTTCATTAACTTCTATAGTTTTTTGTAGAGTAGCTATATTAAGTTTAGTTGTTTTTATATTAGCAGTAGCACTAATAACACTAAGCTCTATACTATCTTCTATTATTTTTTGGTTAATATCTTTATCTTGAACTTGAGCATCTAAGCTATTAATATTTTTTAAGATTTGTTCTATTTGTGGGTCATAATAGTTTTGCCCTACAATTTTATTGTTTAAATCTAATGACACTTTTTTAGTATATTCTATTGCATCATTAAGATTTCTTATACTAGAGCTTTTAGCTTGAGCAGTTTTAACTGCCTCTTCCATAGATATTATTTTTGAATTATCATCTATATATAGCTTATCCAAATATATATATTCATCATTTCCAGTATCTATTGATATTTTTTGTTTTTCACTGTCCCAATCTACTTTCATACCAAATGCTTCACATATAAATCTTAATGGAACATATGTTGTATCATTAACTATTTCAACAGAAATAGGCATATCTATGTATTTATCATTTAATTTAGTCTTATTAGTATCCACATTTATAACTAATGTTTTATCACCTTTTTTTACTGTTATATTTCTTTTTACATTGTTCCAGTCTACATCTGCATCTAACATTTCAAATAAATCTCTAAAAGCAACTAATGTATACCCTTGTTTATTTATAACATTAGATTTTACAGGTTGTAACATATTATCTATATTTACAGATACATATTTATTTTCATAAGCATAAACACTATTTGATAAAAATAATGTAGATAACGCTGTACATATTAAAAACATTTTTATATTTTTTTTCATTTTCATACCTCCTAAACTTATCAATATTATATACGATATATCTTATTAATAAGTTTATTTTTTTATTAATATAATATCTTTTATATTCCTTATACGGTTAGTTACTATTGCTGTTTTTGTAACAATACATATCATATCTTTTCCATTAAATCCTATAAATTCACCTTCATATATTTTTTTATGTAAAGTAGTAATTTTTACAAACATACCTCTTTTATATATATCCCCCCTAAACATTATAACCTCTTTAGGGAACATTAAATAAAACTCTTTAAGCATAGTATCAAAAAGTTTTATAGGGTACTCACATTCTAACGATAATTTTCTAAAAAATAAAAAAGATTTTAAAATTATAAGTATAAAAAAAGATATTACTATACAAAATATAACCTCTCTAAAATTTAAAAACTCTATACTTTTCATAATAACACCAACTTTCATATAAATATATATTAAAATTATAGCACACATTTTATTCTTTATAAATATAATTTTAAATTTATTTTATACTAAAAAATAGGCTTTAATATAAAGTTTATTACTTTAATATTAGAGCCTATTTAGTTTATACCTTATACAAAAAATGTTTATTTAGATATAAATAATTGTGTCCAATGGCTTGATATATGTCCAACACCAATATGAGTAAAGGACTTACTAAGTATATTTCTTTTATGTCCTTCAGAGTTCATCCAAGCATTTACAACATCTTGTGCTGTTTTTTGTCCTTTAGCAATATTTTCTCCAGCAGTTTTATATGTAATGTTAAATTGTTTTAACATATCAAAAGGCGAACCATATGTAGGAGATGTATGAGAAAAATATCCTTTATTTTTCATATCCTGAGATTTTAGTCTTGCCACGTTAGATAGTTCTGTGTCTATTTTAAGTGGTGATAAGCCAGCCTTTTTTCTTTCTGCATTAACAAGATTAACTACTTCTTGTTCTATGTTAGATACAGAGTTATTTACATTATTATTATTTTCTGTTGGTTTATTAGGTTTCTGTTGTATATTATTATTGCTATTTGTGTTATTATTATTTGTGTTATTGTTATTATTTATGTTGTTATCTTTATTGTTATTTATATTATTGTTTACACAATTGTTATTTGTACAATTATTACTTGTATTATTATCTACATTGCTATTTATATTGTTATTTGTGCAATTATTATTTGTATTATTAATACTATTATTTACATTATTATTTTGTTCGTTATAGCTAAAATTCTTAATTGGTTTTCCGTTAATAGTTAAAAATTTTGAAATATCGTTATTCAGAGTGTTAGTACCTCCAAATACACTTGCTGTTGAAAATAAAGTTAAAGCAAAAGTTGTTAATAAAAATCTTTTCATAATAATTATCCTTTCAATATGTAATTTATGTTATTATATCTTTTTATATATCCAATTTGCTCTATATAGTATGTATTATCCTTTATAAAAATCAATATTTTATGTATAAATTTTTGTTGTTTTCTTTATCTATATACATAATACTACATTGTAACATAATTGTAAATAATTAATTATTGGAAATTTTGTAATAAAAATATAAAAAAAGTACTTACTATAAAGTAAATACTTTTTTATTTTTGTATTAAAAAATTTATTAATCTTCTTTTAATTTAAAGTCTGAAACAGAAGAATAGAATATCTCTGCTTGTGTTGCAAGTTCTTGAGATGCTGCTGCTGCCTCTTCACTTGTAGCAGTGTTATTTTGAGTAACAGTAGCAATTTGTTGTATACCAATAGTAACTTCATCTATAGATTTTTCTTGCTCTTTAGAAGATTTAGTAGATGCTTCTATAAGCGAAGATATTTCTTCTATTTGTTTTACTATATTAACTAAGGATTCAGCTGTATTGTTAGCTATTTTAGAGCCTTCTGCAACTTTTTCTACAGAGCTACCTATAAGCTCAGTTGTTTCTCTAGCAGCTTGTTGGCTTCTAGCAGCAAGGTTTCTAACTTCTTCTGCTACAACGGCAAAGCCTTTACCGTGCTCTCCTGCACGAGCGGCCTCAACGGCAGCATTAAGAGCAAGTATATTTGTTTGGAAAGCAATATCATCTATTACTTTAATTATGTTAGATATGCTATTAGAAGCATTATTTATTTCTTCCATAGCTATAAGCATATTATCCATTTGCTGACTTCCATCATCGGCACTATTTTTAGCCTGTAAAGCAAGCTCATTAGCTTTTTCAGAATTTTCGGCATTATCTGTAGCTTGTTGAGATATAAATTTTATATTAGAGTTAAGTTGTTCTACTGCTTCTGCTTGTTTAGTAGCCCCCTCTGCTAGAGATATACTAGATTCTGATATTTGTTTAGAACCTGCAGATACTTTTTCTGAAGATACTATAATATCTTTTGTAAGTACATTAAGGTTATTAATAATTAAATTTACAGATTTTCTTATTAGCTCAAAATCTCCAAGATAATCTCTATCAATATAAAGGTCAAAGTTTTTATGTGCCATTTCGTTTAATACATCAGAAATTTCTGATATATAAGACCCAATAGTCTCTGCAGTATAATTTACTGTTTGTTTAATATTATTAAATTCACCTTTATATTCATTAGTTATTCTGTGAGAGAAATTACCTATTGAGAACTGGTTAAGTGCATTTTGAGTTTCTTTAATAGGTATAACTACATTTTCTACAAATTGGTTTAAAGAATCTGTAGTTTCCTTCCATTGTCCAATATAACTAGAAGTGTCTAATCTAAATTCTAAGTTACCGTCACTAGCAGCATTTATAAGATTTGATATATCATTTGATACACTTTTTAAAGCATTTTGCACTGCCAAAACTTCTTCTTTTATAATAGCTTTATCACCAGGAAAATCTTTAACTTTAAAGTCAAAATTACCTTCTCCAAATTCTTTTATTGCACTAACTATGTATAAACAATCTTCTACTAAATTATTAGTAGCATTATTGATAGAAATTATTGCTTCTTTAAAAGCACCCTCATATCTATCTTCATTTATTCTATAATTTACATTACCTTTATCTAACTGGCTAGATAACTCATTTATATCCATTAATATACCATTAAATGTAGTAGACATATTTGATATAGCATTAGATAAATCCCCTATTTCATCTTTAGCATTAGTGCTGCATTGCACATCTAAATTACCTTTAGACACTTCTAATGCAACATCTCTTAATCTTTCTATCGGTTTTCTAATAATACGAGAAAGAGTAAATCCAAATATAGAACCTACAATAACTATAACTATAAATATTAAAAATAAAATTATAGTTTGAAAACGTGCAAACTCTTTAACACCTTCTGTTTCTTGTATAAGGATATCAAAAGCTTCTCTTTGAGCTGTATAAGCACCCTCAATAATTTCTGTTCCTAATTTTGTCATTTCAGAAAGTATCTGTTTAGCTAAAACCTCATTATTACTTAATATCGCTTCTCTAATCTGCTCGTATAAAGCATAATACTGCTCTAAAGATTTTAATATATTTTCCATTGAAGCAATGTTTTGTGTTCTATCTTTACCAGTTTCTTCTATAAGTTTCATTTCGTTTAAGTAATTTTGTCCTGCTGTTTTAGTATTTTGGTATAAAGTTTCTATCTGTGTATTTTCTTGTTCTGTCAAACTATTTCTATATGCAATAAGAGTAATTAAACGTCTCATATCTGCCATATTCTGTGTAAGGTCCATACCTTCTGCCAAAACATCATCATTAGATGTTATAGAATTGTAATATGTCTTACTAGTAGAATTTAAGGTAACTATACCTGTTATTCCTAATATTAATACAAGTACTAATATTGTCCCAAAAGTAATTAAAAATTTAATATAAAGCTTTAAATTTCGTATTTTTTTCATTATACCTCTCCTTGTAGAATATATTTTATTTATGTTACTATTTTACACCCTTTTTTTATATTTTTCAACTATTTATAGCATTTTTTTTAATTTTATCAATAAAAATTTTTTTAATTAGTAAATTTAAATATAACCCCCATTAATTAAAGTAAATCTTTTTTATATACTTTGTATCTAAAAACAGGTATTCCTAAATCTTTTCGGCATAAAAAATAAAACTTGAAACGTATTTATCCTTTTTATTTTAAAAAAATAAGTCATATATTAATTTATATCAATTAAAAAGCCTCCCTTTTGGGAGGCTTAAAAATTAATCAAAAGATTAAATTAGTTTTTAGCAGTAGTTGTTTCTGTTGTTGTATCAGAAGCAGTTGTGCTTTCAGTAGTTGTTTCTGTTGTTGTATCAGAAGCAGTTGTACTTTCAGTAGTTGTTTCTGTCATTTTAGCATTTCTACCATGATCTTTGTTGTAGATAGCAGTTCTAGTATCTGCATCCCAATCAACAGTTACACCTAAAGCTTGACCTAAAGCTCTGAAAGGAACAAACATTCTACCGTCTTTTATTTCAGCTTTAACACCGAACTCCATAGGTATTTTAGTACCATCTACTGTCATAATGTTGCTACCAGCTTGGAATTGAATAATTTTTTGGCCAGTACCTGCACCGTAGTAGATTGTAGTAGTTTTAGTGTTTGCATCAAATGCAATTTTGCTAGATTCATCTGCATTTGTAGCATTAGCTGTATCTACACCTAAAGCTACAGAAACAAATCTTAAAGGAACCATTGTGCTGTTGCTTGATGCTTGGATATAAGGAGCTACATCCATATCAATTGCTTGGTCACCAAGAAGGATAGTTTTTTCACCAACACTTACTTTAACTACTTGGTCAAAAGTACCTGGTTCAGTGATAACATCTAAATATCCTTTAAAGTCATAAGTTCTTACGTTATCTTGGTTAACTAAATTTTCGTTTTTAGAAGTTATATCAAATGATTTATCATCTTTAACTTCTGAGTTAAAGTTATTGATAACAGCTGCACCACCTAATTTTAAGTCATAAGCACCAAATGGTACAGAACGTGTAGTACCTACTTTAACATCTTTGATTGTTATTGTAGATGGGTTTTTATAAGAAGCTTTGTTAATTTTAAATTCAATTACACCTTTTTTAGCACCAAATTCTTTTTCTTTAACTTCTAATTCGCCACCGCTTATTTCAAATTTAGCATTAGAGAAACCTAATTCTTGAGTACCATAAGGAGCTGCAAGTTCTAAAGTAGCAATTCTATCTTCTAAGAACATACCTGGTCTAGCTTCTGTAATAACGATATCTGCAGTGTTGTAATCTTGGTAACCTATGTTAGCTTTTGTAGTAGTTGTTTTAATTTCAAATGGAACAACTGCTTTAGCAACAACTGTTTCTACAACATTGCTTTGTCCACCACCTGTTACACCAAGTTTAATATCACCTTTGAAACCTGGGTCTACAGATAAGTCAAGTTTTAATACAAAGTTAGCTAAAATGTTTGTGTTTGCATCGCTTTGTTTAACTTGGTAAGAATCTCTTTTAAGTCTTAAAACTTTACCATTTTCAACGATTTCAAAATCACTAGATTCTGGTTTTTCAGTAAAGTTGTTTTCTTTGCTAATTTCCGCACCTACGATTTTAACGCCTTCTGGAACAACAAAATCTAAAGCTCTAGATTCTACTAAAGTATTAGGGATAGATTCTGAGAATTTAACTTCTACAGTAGTGTTGTCTTTTTCAGACATATTTGTTTCATCTTTTTTGTAGTGTCTACCAGAGATGATTTCCATAGGATCTTTTAAAGTTTCAAGTTTAAATCCTAACTCTGCTCTTTTAGCAACAACTTTGTTTTGGCTAGTGATACCATCACCAGATACAGAAAGTTCTACATCACCAAAGTTTTTGCTATTATTCGCTTCTACAAATAAACCGTCAATTCTAATACCTGTTGGTAAAGCACGATTTTCACCTAATCCACTTACTTTAACTTTAAGAACAGAATCGTTACCGCTAAATCCATAACCAGTAGATTTAATATCTGCAGTTAATTTTTCACCTGTTTTGTCATTAAAGAATTCAACAGAATCACTTGCATTAGCACCTGTTTTAAATCTAAATCCACCATTAACTCTTAAAGTTAAAGTAGCTTCATCGTGTTTAGAAGATGTTGTACCAATTGTATTTCTAACGTTTTCTTTAATAACGATAGGACCTAATTTACCATAATCTTCAAAAGATTTAATGTTGTTGCTGCTATATACTAACTGAGTGTCACCTTCTTGTACAGAAGAAGTAAGAGTATATTCTCCACCTACAACTTTATCATTATAATCTGAAGTAATTTTAGCTTTAACAGGGGCATTACCATCAGCTATTACTGCACCTAAAGGTAAAGCAACATAAGGATTTTCTACTTTAATCTTGTCGTTTGATTCAACTGCATCATTTGTAACATCAACTTTTTTAATTTCTTTAGTTCCACTGTTTTTCAAGTTTAACCAAGTATAATCACTGTCTTGTAATTCAGTACCAGAATTTTGTTTAAACTTAATATCAATGTTACTTTCTTTTACAATTTTAGATTTTTCCATAGTTATGCCTTTATCAGCATCACTAAGATTTAAATTAGGAACTGTAATTGTAGCAGTTGTTGGGTTATTAATTTCTATCTCATAAGGAATATGAGCTAATTCTGCTACATATTTAGTTTCTTTTTCTATTATAGCTTTTTTAAGATTAGCTATAGCTGGAGCAATTTTTTCGTGTGCCATAAAAGTAGCTTTATCTTCAATTGTTCCACCACCAAGTTTAAAGTCTTCTTCTTTAAGACTAGCTATAGCATCTCTAAGCCCTTCATAGCCTGGTGCTGTATCAATTTCTTTATCATTACCTATTGTAACACTTGCATTGTTAACATCAGTTTTGCCTATATTTGTATAAACAGTTTTTAAATCTGATGCTCCTTTCATAGCTGTAGTATAATCTACTGCTTTAAGACTGTTACTGTTTTTATATTCATATCTTTCTTTGTGATTTTCATCAAAAGTACCGTTTTCAAGTTCTACTTTAAAAGTAACTTTATCACCAATATTGTTAGTACCGTCATTGTTAAGAGCTACTTTAACAACGCTTTTTCTACTTTTTAACTCATCAACAGTTTTGTAAGAAGTGTATTTGCTTGCTTCTGCATCGATAGTTTCGTTTGCTTTAGCAAAAGTAGTGTTTAATACACCATCAGCTTTTAATTGAGCTGCACTTGCAGTCATAGGCATTGCACTTGTAACCATCATAGCTGATAATAATATAGCAATTTTTCTTTTCATTTTAAAATTCCTCCTAAATAATTCAAGTTAATAACTAATTTTATTAGTTAACCACTGTGCTTACATTATAGCATTGCAAACTTATCTAGTCAATATCATTTAATGAGATGTAACATTATTGTAATATTTGTAATATAATAATGTTTTAAGGTTATACCTAACCCCTATAAAACTAATTTTTAAAAATATTAAAACTGTTGTTATATATGTTTTAAATCTTAATTTTTAAATTTAGGTTTTATCTAATTTTTTATTTGTTTGCCTTGCTTGTATATAATATAACACCTATCAAATCTTTTTGCAATAGGTTAAGGCTATTTGTAATTTATGTGTAATATTCGTTATATTTTCGTAATAATTATACATTTAAAACTCTAGTATTTATCATATTTTCATTATAATATCCTGTTTTGCCTATCCCCTTAAAATAATATAACGTATAAATATCTTTATAAAAATATTATTTAAAATATAATTTTCTTATGTGTATATATCAATAAAATTAAGCAAATTTTCATTTTATTATTAAGTCTAAATCATTGTGTTATTACATTATATATGCTATAATATTTTTATGTTATAGTTTAAAAATTATAGTTTAAAAACTTTAATTAATATAAAAACAAACGAGGTGTTAATATGAAAAAATATGTCGCTTTGGCTTTATGTATAGCCTTTAGCTTTCCTTATTCTTTATCTGTATTTGCTACCCCTTTAAATATAAATCTACCTATAAAGCATACAGAATCAAAAAAAGAAAATAGCTTTATTATAAATGGTATAACATATAGCATTACACAATCTCCAAAAGAAACATTAAAAGGATATGTTTCTATAATTAGTGGTAAAAACTTTAAAGAAAAAGAGCTTGTTATACCACAAAATGTTGTTTATCAAGGTAAAAATTATTATGTAGATAATATAGAGCCTTCTGCCTTTTATCAAAATAACTTTATAGAAAAAGTTACTATACCTAATACTATTAAAAATATCGGTTCTCACGCTTTTACAGATTGCCAAAACCTTAAAGAAATAAAAGTTATACCAGGTGCCAATAAATATGCAACAATAAATGGTGTTCTTTTTAATGTTAACAAAGATACCCTTATTACATACCCTGCAGGCAAACTTGATAAAACATATAATATGCCTTTTGATGTAAAAAAAATACAAGAAGGTGCTTTTTATAACAATAAAAACTTAGAGCATTTTGTAACAAACTCTAGCTTAGAGGAGATAGGCCCTTATGCTTTTTATAAAACTAAAAAATTAAAAGAAGTGTCTGGCATAGTTAAGCTAAAAACTTTAGGAGATTATGCTTTTGCAAATTCTTCTATAGAAAATATATCCCTTTCTACATATCTAGAAAAAATGGGAAAAGCTACTTTCTATAAAAGTAACATAAAAAAAATAGAAATACCTTATAGAATAAAATCTTTACCAGAGTATTCTTTCTATGGTGCAAAAAATTTAAAAACTGTTATTTTTAAAGACACTCTCTCTAATATAGAACGTTTTGCCTTTACAGACTCTGGGATTGAGAGCTTCTCTGCTCCAGAAAATCTACTATCTATAGATTTTCAAGCCTTTGCAAACTGCAAAAATTTAAAAAATTTAACTTTTAATGCAAAATTACAGTCTATACAAGATGAAGCATTTTTAAATTGCTCATCTTTAACAAAACTTGACTTTACTAGAGATTTAAAAAATTTAGGTAATAACATTTTTTATGGGTGTAATAATATAGCTAATGTTTCTTCTGATAAAAGCTCACATTTTAAAACTTTAGATAATATTTTATTTACAAATGACAAAACAAAGCTTGTTTATGTACCACCTAAAAGAGAAATACCTTATATAAACATACCACAAGAAACTACATCTATTAAAGGTGATGCTCTAAATATTGCATACTCTATAGATACAATTAATGTTGAAGAAAAAAACGAAAACTTTTCTTCAGAAAACGGTATATTATACAATAAAAATAAAGATGTATTAATTAAGTTTCCACCAAAAAAATCTTTAGTTAATGTTAATGTGCCTTACTCTGTTAAAGAAATAAAACCTTTTGCATTTGCTAATGCAGAAAACCTATATGGCTTTATTAAATTAGAAAAAAATGTAGAAAAAATAGGTAATAATGCCTTTGATAATACCCCTAAAATAGACGGCTTTTCAGTTGATAATACAAATAACAACTATTCTTCTTACAATAACATCTTGTTTAATAAAGACCAAACTGTACTTATAAAATACCCTACTGGAAAATCTTTAAATAGCTTTACTATACCAGATAAAACAAAAACTATAGAAGAACGTGCATTCCAACAAGCTAATATATCTAACCTTACAATTGGAGTTAATGTAGAAAATATAAAAAATCAAGCCTTTTTAAACTCATCTGTTAGTAACATTACTATAAAAGAAGGTGTAACTAATATTGGCAACGAGGCATTTAAAGGTACTAACATACAAAATGTTGTATTACCGTCTACATTAAAAAATATTGGAGATTTAGCTTTTGCTTATTGCAATAATTTAAAAAATGTTCAATTTAATGCTTTACAAAATGAGTCTTTTGGATATAATATGTTTATAGGCTCTAATAACTTGCAAAAAATTGTTGTACCTATAAATAGCTATAACAATTATAAATCTTACCTATTAGATTCTAATGTTGGTAACTGGCAAAATCTTTTACAAGAATATAAGCCACCTGTACAACAAAATAATAATAAAAAATAATAATAAATGAGGTGTACAATATGTCTAATGTTTCTACAGATAGCTTTTTAAACGCTATGAAAAATTTATTACAAAATCAAACAGATGAAAATTCTAAAATATTTGAGCAAGAAATTAATAATACAAAATTTTTATCCCCTGTTGTTATATTAAACAAAAATGCTGATAGTACTTTACAAAATTCTGATGTATCCTTTATACATATCGAGGATTCAGAAAATACTAAGCTTTTCTTAGCTTTTACAGACTGGGAAAAATTTAATAAATTTAAAAAAGAAAATCCTTTTACAGCTATAGAAGCTACAATTAAAGATTTTCATTATATGCTTACTACTATAGATACAGATGCTAAAGGGTTTGTTATTAACATAGGTGATGATGCCTTGTTTATCCCTAAAGAAACTATTATTTAATTTTTATACAAAAAGAGCCAAGTAACATACTTGGCTCTCAGACTGTAAAAAAAAATAATATTAAAATAAATTTTTTCATTTTTATATCCTATTTATAGGATATAAAAATTTTAATCACAAGACAAGGCTTTGCCTTGGATTGTGTAAAAGCCAGATTTCTAGGTGCTTTAGCCCTTGTACGAAGAAATCGGCTTTTTTCTTACAGTATCTCAAAAAAATAAACTTGTTATTTTTTTGAAGAGGTTGTAGACAAAGTCTACAACCTCAAAGCCAAGTACAATACTTGGCTCTTTAATCTTCTATAAAGTCATTAGAATTAAATTTGTATGCTAATGTCATTAAGCTATCTGTCAAATGTACATTTTCTACTATAACTCCGTCTTTATTTGTCAGCTCTGTATTTGAAAAATTCCATATCCCTTTTATACCATAAGATACTACATTTTTATATAAATCATAAGCATTAGTACCAGGTACAGCCAAAACAGCTATATCTACAATGTTATCCTTTGTAAATTGCTCTAGCTCTATTATGTCCTTTACTTCTAAATCTCTTATTTTTGTACCTATAACATCAGAGTTTACATCAAATATACCTATAAAATTAAATCCTCTTTTTTCAAATTCAACATAGTTTAATAAAGCCTGACCTATCTTACCTGCACCTAATATAACTAAATTGTAGGTTTTATTTAATCCTAGTATTTCTTTTATTTCTTCATATAGAAGCTCTACATTGTATCCATACCCTTGTTGTCCAAAACACCCAAAATTATTTAAATCTTGCCTTATTTGTGATGCTGTAACATTCATCTTTTGACTTAAATCTTTAGAAGATATCCTTGTTATACCATCATCTAATAAGTTTCCTAAAAATCTGTAATATCTAGGTAAACGTTTAATCACAGCTAAAGATACTTTTTTGTCCATTAACACCACTCCTTTAACAATGTTTTAACAAGATTATACAACTTTGTTTTGTTTTTGTCAATGTTTAGTCTTTTAAAAATTATTATTTTTTGTTATACTTATTATAAGTAATTTTTTTATAGGAGGCAAAAGATGATTCTTTCTTGTAATAATATTAATAAATCATTTGGTATAACAAATATATTGCATAATATATCTTTTAATATAAATGAAAAAGACAGAGTTGCTTTAGTTGGTGTTAATGGAGCCGGAAAGTCAACTTTATTTAAAATAATAACAGGAGAAATATCTAAAGATAGTGGCGATATAAATATCCCAAAAAATACTAAAATTGGTTATTTCTCTCAAACACTTAATCTTAATGAAGATAACTCTCTTTTTGATGAGCTTTTAACAGTATTTTCTAATATAATAGATATGGAATTTAAACTTAGGGAATTAGAAGAAAAAATGAGCATATCTAAAGATGATGAGCTTGACTTATTTATTAAAGAATATGATAAAATATCTACATACCTTGCAGAAAATAACTCTTTTAACTATAATAGCCGTATTAAAGGGGTATTAAAAGGGCTTGGCTTTGTAGAAGATGATTTTTATAAACAAATAAAGTTTCTTTCTGGTGGTCAAAAAACACGTATTGCTCTTGGTAAAATATTGTTAGAAGAACCAGATATTTTATTATTAGATGAGCCTACTAATCACCTTGATATATTATCTATTAACTGGCTAGAAAATTTCTTAAAGGCATATCCTAAAGCCCTATTTATTATATCTCACGATAGATATTTTTTAAATAAAATAGTAACTAAAGTTATAGAGCTAGAAAACACTAAAGCAACTATATACAATGGAAACTATAACGACTACTCACAAAAAAAGCACATAGCTAGAGAAATAATGCTAAAACATTATTTAAACCAACAAAAAGAAATAAAAAAACAAGAAGAAGTTATAAAAAAACTTCGCTCTTATAATAGAGAAAAATTTATAAAACGTGCTGAAAGCCGTGAAAAGTTTTTGGATAAAATGGAAAAAATAGAAAAACCAGATAACCTACCAGCACAGATGCGTCTTAGCTTATCCCCTAAAAAAGAAAGTGGAAACGATGTTTTAATGGTAGAAAATTTATCTAAAAGCTTTAATTTTAACCTGTTTAACAACATTTACTTTGATATAAAAAAAGGAGAAAAAGTTGCTCTTATAGGTGCTAATGGTATAGGTAAAACTACCCTTATAAAAATGATAATGGGACAAACTTCTATTGATAGTGGCTCTATAAAGCTTGGCTCAAATGTTGAAATAGGCTACTACGACCAAGAGCAGCAAAACTTAAATTTAGATAAAACTATATTTGATGAAATATCTGATACCTATCCTAATTTAAAAAATGAAGAAATAAGAAATGCTCTTGCCGTTTTTGTATTTACAGGGGACGAAGTTTTTAAACAAATATCTACACTAAGTGGTGGAGAAAAAGGACGTGTTGCTCTTGCTAAAATTATGCTTTCTAATGCAAATCTTCTTATATTAGACGAACCTACTAACCATCTTGATATGGTATCAAAAGAAATTTTAGAAGATGCACTAAAAAACTATACTGGCACTTGCGTATATATATCCCACGATAGATTTTTTATAAATAATACTGCAACAAAAGTTATTGAGCTTACTAAAAATAAAATGAATGTATATCTTGGAAATTATGATTATTACCTGGAAAAATGTCAACAAAAAGATACTACAACAGAAAATATACAACCTAAAATAATATCCGATAATAAAATGGACTGGAAAGCTCAAAAGGAAGCTCAAGCAGAAGCAAGAAAAAAACAAAACGCTATAAAAAAACTAGAAGAGCAAATAGAAATATTAGAAAATAAAATTAAACAAGCTGATGAACAGTTAACTTTAGAAGAAGTTTATACAAATCCATATAAATCTAAAGAAATCTTTGAAGAAAAAACTAAACTAGAAGACGAGCTTGTTATATTATACGATGAATGGGAAAATATGGCCTAGTTATATACCTTTTATATTTGTTAAAAATCAATTTTTTTAATACTTTGTATTCAAAAACAGATATAGGAATATCTTTTTTATATAAATAAAAAATACCCCAATATTGAGGTATTTTTTTATTTAACTTTTATTACATCATTCCCATAGGATTGCCGCCTGGCATCATTGGTTCTTCTTTTGTTATATCTGCTACAACTGCTTCTGTTGTCAATACAGTAGATGCTACACTATTTGCATTTAATAATGCACTTTTTGTAACTTTAGCTGGGTCTAATATACCTGCATCTATCATATTTACAAACTCACCTGTTAAAGCATTAAAGCCATAATTAGCCTCTTTACCTTTAACTTGGCTAACAATAACAGAACCCTCAAGCCCTGCATTGTTTACTATTTGACGGAGAGGGGCCTCTAAAGCTTTAAGTATAATATTTGCTCCTGTTTTTTCATCTCCAACAAGACCTTCTACAACCTTAGATACTTCTGGTATACAATGTATATAAGCAGAACCACCACCACTTATAATACCTTCTTCTACTGCTGCACGAGTAGCTGCTAAAGCATCTTCCATTCTCAATTTTTTCTCTTTAAGCTCCATTTCTGTTGCTGCTCCAACTTTTATAACTGCAACACCACCTGCAAGCTTAGCAAGTCTTTCTTGTAATTTTTCTTTATCAAATTCTGATGTAGTAGCTTCTATTTGCTCTTTAATTTGATTAACTCTACTAGTTATTAAGCCTTTATCTCCAGCACCATCTACAATTATTGTATTTTCTTTATCTACTTTAACTGTTTTTGCACGTCCAAGCATATCCATTGTAGTTTCTTTTAAATCAAGCCCTAGCTCATCTGATATAACAGTACCACCTGTTAAAATAGCTATATCTTCAAGCATAGCCTTTCTTCTATCACCAAAACCTGGTGCTTTAACAGCAACACAATTAAACGTTCCTCTTAATTTGTTAACAATAAGAGTAGTTAAAGCCTCTCCTTCTATATCTTCTGCTATTATTAAAAGTCTTGCTCCTGTTTGAACAATTTCTTCTAATATTGGTAATATATCTTGAATGTTAGATATTTTTTTGTCTGTTATTAAAATATATGGGTCTTCAAGCTCTGCAACCATTTTATCCATATCTGTTGCCATATAAGCTGATAAATACCCTCTATCAAATTGCATACCTTCTACAAGGTCAAGCTCTGTATTCATTGTTTTACTTTCTTCTACTGTAATAACACCATCATTAGATACTTTTTCCATAGCATCTGCTATCATAGACCCTACTTCTTCATCTGCTGCTGATATAGATGCAACTTTTGCAATATGGTTTTTACCATCTACTTTTTGGCTCATTTCTTTAATAATTTCTACTGCCTTTTCTGTAGCTTTAGACATACCTTTTCTTAAAATAATTGGATTTGCACCAGCTGCAATATTTTTAAGGCCTTCTTGTATCATAGCTTGAGCTAAAACAGTTGCTGTTGTAGTACCATCTCCTGCTACATCATTTGTTTTTGTAGCAACCTCTTTTACAAGCTGAGCACCCATATTTTCAAAAACATCTTCAAGTTCTATTTCTTTAGCAATAGTAACACCGTCATTAGTAATTAAAGGTGTACCAAATTTTTTATCTAAAACTACGTTTCTACCTTTAGGACCTAAAGTAACTTTTACTGTATCTGCAAGTTTATTAACACCTGCTTCTAAAGCTTTTCTAGCATCAACACCATATTTAATATCTTTTGCCATTTTTATATCCTCCTAAAATATTAAAAAATTATTCTACAATAGCTAATATATCACTTTCTTTAACTATAATGTACTCTTGCCCATCAACTTTAACTTCTGTTCCAGAATATTTAGAATAAAGTACCTTATCACCAACTTTTACTTGCATAGGAACAAGCTTTCCGTCAACAGTAGCACCAGGACCTACTGCTAAAATTTCTGCTTCTTGTGGTTTTTCTTTAGCCCCAGCTGTTAATATTATGCCACCTTTTGTTTTTTCTTCTGCTTCTAAATGTTTTAATACAACTCTATCTGATAATGGTTTGATATTCATATTTTTACCTCCATAATTATTATGTATAAGCATTATTATATTTATGTTTATATAAATAAATTATACCATATACATATCACTTTTTTATTATCACTCATTTAACAAGAGTGCTAAGCATAACTATATACTAATTTAATATATACTTTTATGCAATGTCCATATTAAACTATTTTATCCAATTTTGCTAATTTTATGTATTAATATCTTTTATTTTCTTTTGCTTTCTTTTAATATCTTTTATTTTGTACCTATCTTCTCACTTCTTGCATAATAAAATAAATATTGTTGTGCATACCCTGCTAAATGTCCCCACTTTTCTTTTGCAAAGCTATGTATTTGTTTTATAGGTGTATCTTTTTCATCAAAATAAAAGTATTCCATAACACGCTTTACCCAAACATCAGTAGGAAAAACATCATTTTTCTTTAATGAAAATAATAATACACAATCTGCTACTTTTGTACCTACACCTTTTATTTTTAAAAGTTCCTCTTTTGCACTTAAAGACGATATGTTATATAAGTTTTGTAAATTTATGTTGCCATTTTCTAAATTTTCTATTGCATCTAAAATATACTTATCTCTAAATCCTGTTTTACAAAGCTTTAATTCTTCTTGAGTTGCTTTTTTTAATTGTTCTATTGTAGGAAAAAGATAATATTCATCACATTTTACACCATATTTTTCTGATATATTTTTTATAACTTGCTTTATCATAGGTATACGGTTATTTTGTGATATTATAAATGAAATTAAACATTCAAATGGCTCTTGATTTAAAATTCTAATACCTTCTGCATATTCTATAGCTCTTTTTACAATATCATCATTTTTTAACTGTTCTTTTATTTTATTATAATCTGTGTTTAAATCAAAATAATTTATCCATATTTTTTCAAATTCATCTATAGTACAAGGATAAAATTCCACTTTGTCTTTAGTTTGCTTTATATTTAAAACTTTACTATTGGCAATTATTATATAATGCATATGCTCTATTTTTTCAAATCTAAAGCATTGGCCACATTCCAATATTTCTTCTATATTAAAACTGTCAAAATCTGTCATTATTATTTTTTTATTTTCTTCTTCAATGTACTTCATTTTTTCTCCTTACTTTAACAATATAAATAAAGGTATGCAAAAAATAATAAAATTACTTTTATACTGACATTGAGTTGCCGTGTTCTATACCTTTATCTGTAAGTATTAATCTAACCTTATCCTCTGACATAAATTTTACAATAACTAGCTCATTATCTTCTAAGTATTTTATTGCTTCTGTATATTTTTTTGTCATAAGTGGAGATTTAGACTCAAATCTATATGTATAAGTATCTCCACCACATAAATAAGATTGATATGCTCTTTCAAAAATAGTTGTTGTTATTTTGTTCATAATGTACTCCTTATATAATAATATAAACTTTATATTATTTGTTTAATCTTTGGCTTAATACTTCGTAAAAGATAATAGCAGATGAAATAGAAGCATTCATAGATTCTACATTTCCTACCATAGGTATTTTAACAAGCTCGTCTGATTTTTCTTTATATTCGTCTAAAACACCATTGGCCTCATTACCAATTAATATACCTATGGACTTTTTAAAATCTATATTATATGGAGCTTTTTTACCCTCTAAATGAGTGCAAACAATTTTTACTTTATTATCTTTTAAATAGTCTATTAAACTTAATAAATCACATTGTTCTATAACCTTAATATGGAATATAGAACCCATGGTTGCTCTTATAACTTTGTCATTATATAAATCTACACACCCTTTAGATAAAAATATTGTATCTACACCTAAAGCCTCTGCTGTTCTTATAATAGTCCCCATATTACCTGGGTCACATATTCTATCTAATATTACAAAAAAATTATTACTTGTTATTTTTATATCCTCTATACAATTTTTAGGTATGTTACAAATAGCCATTATCCCTTGTGGGTTTATTGTATCACTTATCTTTTTAAAAACACTATCTGATACAACTAAACTTTGTATATTTTTATATTTATCTTTTTGGTTTATTTCATTATAAAATTTTTCAGAGAAAACAATCATTTCTATATTTACACTATCTGGTATTTCATCTATAATTCTTTCTCCTTCTATGTAAAATTTACCCAATTTTTCTCTTTCTTTTTTTTGTTTTAATTTTATTATGTCTTTAATTGTTTGGTTTTTATCACTTGTAATCAATTTTTTCACCTAATATTAATTATTTATTTTTTGTATAGAATCATTTTCACCTACAACAACTAAAATATCCTCTTGTTTTATAACTTCAGTTGGTAGAGGTGATACTATTACTGTATTTTCTCTTTTTATAGCTACTATATTAAGACCGTGTTTAGCACGCACATTACTATCTAGTATAGATTTATTAACCCAATTTTTTTCTGGTTGAATCTCAACAATAGCAAATTTATCAGATAAATTTATATAATCTATAATATTTGTTGTAATTAAGGTATTAGCTATTCTAGCGCCCATATCTCTTTCTGGTAAAACAACTCTATCTGCACCTACCTTTTGTAGTATAGATTTTTGTATATCATTTTTAGCTTTAGCTATTACAAACTTTGCACCTAGCTCTTTTGCCATCATAGTTGCCAATATGCTCCCTTCCATATCTTCTCCTATAGCAACTATTACTACATCAAAATTATTTACACCAAATTGGTCCAAAACGTGAACATCTGTAACGTCTGCTTGTACAGAATGACAGCCATATTTTGCCATTTCATTTACTATTTCTATATCTTTATCACAACATAAAACATCACAATCATTTTCTATTAATGTTCTAGCTAAACTTTGTCCAAACCTTCCTAAACCAAGCACTGCAAATTGTCTATTTCTTCCCATTTTTCCCTCCGTATTATCCTACTATTATCTTTTCTTCTGGATAATGTATAACATTTTTTTTATTAGGTTTTCTAAATGATAATGCTAGTACAATTGTTATAGGCCCTAATCTACCAATAAACATACATAATATTATTACAATCTTTCCTGCAAAAGATAAAGTTGGAGTAACACCAGTAGATAATCCCACTGTACCTAAGGCAGAGCAAACCTCATATAAAAGGTCTATAAATTCATATTTTACACCTATACCATCTTCTGTCATAGTCAAAATTATAGTTGCAATAAAAATTAATGTCATCATCATCATAATAATAGACAATGCTTTTTGTATAGTAGATACACTTATTTTCCTTTTAAAAGCTATTATACAGTCTTTACCTTTTATAACAGATATAACAGCTAGTGCTAATACACCTATAGTTACTGTTTTTATACCACCAGCTGTACCACCAGGCGACCCTCCTATCGACATTAATATAATTACTAAAAATTTTGAGCCATAGCTTAAATCTGCCTGTCCTATTGCATCAAATCCTGCTGTCCTTAGTGTAACAGATTGAAATAAAGATGCTAAAATTTTTTCATCAAACCTAAAATTTGATAAAGTTTTGGGATTATTATATTCTATAACAAATGTTAATATAGCACCTAGTAATATTAGTATACACGTCATAGTTAATGCCAATTTAGAATGTACTGTCATAGTAAATAATTCTACTTTTTTCTTTCTAAACTTTGCTATTTTATATTTAGTATACTTGCTAATATCTATTAAAACGGTAAAACCTAAACCACCTAATATAATTAGTAACATTATAGTTATATTTATTGTGTAATCTCTAGCATATGGAACAAGACTATTTTCCCCCAATATATCAAAACCTGCATTACAAAAAGCTGATACAGAATGAAATATTCCTCTAAAAACTCCTCCAAAAAATCCGTACTCTGGTATAAATCTTAAAGATAATATTATTGCTCCTATGCCCTCTATAATAAATGTAACTTTTATTATTTTTTTTAAAAACATTACCATACCTTTAAAAGTTGATAGATTAAATGATTCTTGTATTAATATTCTTTCTTTTAATGTTATCTTTTTGCCCAAAAATACTAATACTATGGTAAATAAACTCATAAATCCTAGTCCACCTATTTGTATAAGAAGCAATATTACAATCTTTCCAAACAAACTCCAATGATAAAGTGTATTTACTACAACAAGCCCTGTAACACAAACGGCTGATGTTGATGTAAAAAGTGCATCTATAAATCCAATACTTTTTCCATTTTGGCTAGCTATTGGTAAATTTAATAAAAAAGCCCCTATAATTACTACAATAAAAAAACTAAAAGCTATAATATGTGGTGGCTTAAAATGAAATAAACTTTTTTCTTTGGTTTTCACTCTATCTCTCCCTTTCTTTAGCAATTTTATTATAACATATTTAAAATATAAGGCAATATTTTTTTAATAATTATGTATATTTATTTTTAAAGCTATAAATTATTTTTTTGGATAATTTGTATTCAAGAATATATATTAATATATTTATTTATAAAGATTAATACAATCCCTGTGTATATTTCCTCTTTAAAAATATAAGTCATACCGTAATTGATATAAATAAAAAAAGCCACTATTAATAGTGACTTAAACTATGCGGACAGTGGGACTTGAACCCACACTCCTAGGAACTAGATTCTAAGTCTAGCGCGTCTGCCATTCCGCCATGTCCGCAAATCCTTAACTTTCTTGTATATGATAACATATATAAATATATATGTCAATACTTTTGTTAGTTTTTTTAAATAAGCTTATTTATAAATAATATGTATATAATAAAAATATATAAAACAAAGATAAGATAGTGTAATATTATACTTATACTTTCTTATCTTTGTTTTATAAAATTTACCTTTTGCTAGGAAACTTTTCTGTTATTTCTAAAATACCATCATAAATAGCCTTAGCTGCTTTTTGTTTAAATTCTGGTGTACTTATTCTTGCTGCTTCTGCAGGGTTACTTAAAAATCCTATTTCACATAAAACAGCAGGTATTTTATTATTTCTAAGCACAATTAAATTAGATGTTTTTACTTTTCTATCTAATGTACCAAGTTCTTTTAGTAAATTTTTTTGCAAAATATCTGCCATATCTTTACTTGTAAGTCCAGTGTCATTTGTATTAGGGTTTAAATAATATACTTCAGTACCATTAGGCCCAGGTTCACCTTTTCCTGACGCATTTTGATGTATAGATACAAACATATCTCCAACTTCATTTGACATATTAGTTCTATCGTTAAAGCTTGGGTTTACATCTTCAAGTCTTGTAAAATAAGCTTTAATATTATGGTTTTGTTCAAATAATTGATTTAATATAAGAGAAATATCAAGGTTTATATCTTTTTCTACTAACCCATTTCCAGTAGTACCAGGTGCTTCTCCACCGTGTCCTGGGTCTACAACAACTACATTTTTATATTTTTCTTTTGGTAAAAGCATATTAATATATATATAATTGATATCTTCTGTTACATTAATGGCTGTTATTTTTTTACAATCTATTATCATTTGTGTCCTATTAGATACATTTTCTACCGTTATTTTGTTTACAAGCTCATTATCAACTCTATGCTCGCCTATATTTATTAAAGGTGTTATATCTGTATCAAATGTTAGTATATATTCTTTATTTAAATAGTTGTCTGTATGTTTAATATTATTTATATTAATAGGCACACTAGATTTTTTCTCTATTTTAAATTGTCTATTAGATGTAATATTACTGTTAAGTTCATTGTTAGTGTCAATGTTACTATTGTTTTCTTCCTTATATATTGTTATTACTGTTGTATTTTCTTGCTTTTTGTGAGAAAATTTAATATCTTCATTAAGTGTAGCTTCTATGTTAATATTAACTCCTGTACTTTTACTATAATCCAAATTATTGATATACTTTGTTTTTTGTATATTTTCCGTTAATCCTACAAGAGCTGCATTTTTTATTTCTATATTTAATCTATCCTTAGCTTCATTTTTAGTTATGTTAACATCTGGTGCAAATTCTCCATATATTTTTAAAATATCATTAACACCGTCATTATACATATCTAATTTTTTAATTGGATTTCCTCCAAAATTTACATATAATGTCTTTCCATCTTCTGATAAAAAGTTATTGTTTAAAACTGAGCTTTTTGTTTTAAAAATAAATCTTGTTATGTTATTATCTTTATTTTCTATTGTAACATTAGATATAAATTCTGTTATACTATCAATGCTTGTCTGGTTTATATTATTTTTAGAATTATATATATCTATAGCAACTGCTCCATTATCTAGTATTACTTGTTCAAACTTTTCAATTTTTTTATTTGAATATATACTAAAAGTTCTTTCGTCAGAATCTGGCATATTTATTCCTTCAATATTTATTTGGGGATTAGATATTGTAGTTGTTTCCAATGTAGTTGTTTCTGTTGTTGTATCTTGTAATATTTTTTCTTTAATATCTATTATTCTTTCATCATTTTTCCACACAACATCAAGTCCCATAGCCTCACTTACAAAACGAACAGGTATCATAGTTTTACTATTTATAAGTTTAGGTGGGATACTCATCTTAAATAGTTGTCCATTTACTGTTGCATTTACATCATTTATCTTCATAAGAACAACCATATCTTTATATACTACTTGTACCTGCTCCTTATCTTTTATCCAAGTAACACTTGCTCCTATTTTTTCAAAGCTTTCTCTAGCTGGCACAAGTGTATAATTATTAATTATAATAGGCTCTAGAGGTAAATCTTCCACTTTTTTAGAATTAACATATAAATAAACACGTTCTTTATTATATGTATATGTTTTGTTATCATATGTTATTTTAAAATTTACATATGGCGCTGAAAATGTACAAATATTAATCATTAAAACAAATATCATAGTAAAAAACACTAATAGAAAATTTTTTTGTTTAAACATAAGTAGCCTCCATTATTTTTCTTGTATTTTTATATTATAACAAATTTCTTTATATAATTACAATACTTACGCATATTTGAAATAAAAATGTAATAATCTTTATTTTTAAGTATCCTAATCGTATATAATAACAAAAAGTATCTAAAATTATATAGATACTTTTTGTTATTATAATATTTAACACTTATTCTTCTTCATTTTCTAAAACAAATTTAAAATCTATCGTTCTTTCATACATATCAGTAGATATAAGCTTAACTGTAACTACATTACCTAAAGAATATCTTTTACCTGTTTTCTCTCCAAAATATTGCATATTTTTTTCATCATAATAGTAATAATCATCTTCAATATTTTTAGGAGATACCATACCCTCTATAGTGTTTGGTAATTCTACATATATACCCCAACTAGTTATGCCAGATATAACACCTTTAAATATTTGTCCAATCTTATCTTGCATATATTCAACTTTTTTAACAAGGCAAGTTTCTCTCTCTGCATCTTCTGCCACACGCTCTCTATTAGAACACTTTAGGCAAATATCTGGTAATTTTTTACTTAGTGTATTTACTCTTTTTTCATTTAAATTTCCATTTATATTTTCTTTTATAATACGGTGTATCTGTAAATCTGGATATCTTCTTATAGGAGATGTAAAATGACAATAATATTTTGCTGCCAAACCAAAATGTCCTTCATTTCTAAAAGTATATCTAGCCTGCTTAAAACTTCTTAGCACTATCCTACTTATAACCATTTCCTCTGGTGTTCCTTTAGCTTTATCAAGTAACTTTTGAAAGGCCTTAGAGTGTATATTGCTCCCTTTTAGTTTATATCCAAATTTAGATATAAATTCTGCCATTTCTTCTACTTTTTCTACATCTGGTTCTTCGTGAGAACGGTAAACAAAAGGTAACTCTAGCCAATAATAATGCTCTGCAACTGTTTCGTTAGCTACAAGCATAAATTCTTCTATTATACTTGTAGCAACATTTCTTTCATATAGCTTTATTTCTATTGGCTGTCTATCCTCATTTAAAATAATTTTAGCTTCTTCAAAATCAAACTCTATTGCCCCTCTTTTTATACGTTTTTGCAGTAGTATATTTCTAAGTTCTTCCATAGTTTTAAACATATTTAAAAAATCTTTATTATCTTCTAAATAAGGACTATTTTCGTTTGTTAAAACATCATTTACAATAGTATAGCTCATTCTCTTATCTACATTTATAAGTGTTTCTGCTATTTGATGATTGCAAATAGTACCATTTTGGTCTATTTCCATTATACAGCTTAAAGCCAATCTGTCTTGTTTTTCATTTAATGAGCATATACCGTTAGATAATTTATGTGGCAACATAGGTATAACTCTATCTACAAGGTAAACACTTGTGCCTCTTTTTATTGCCTCTCTATCAAGAGCAGTACCTTCTTTTACATAATGTGTAACATCTGCTATATGAACACCCAAGCTATAGTGTCCATTTTCTAATTTTTGTATAGTTATAGCATCATCTAAGTCTTTAGCATCTTCTCCATCTATAGTTACAGTTTGTAAATTTCTTAAATCAAGCCTATTTATTTTTTCTTCTTCTAGTACTTCACTAGGTATATTTTCTATTTGCTTATAAACTAAGTCATCAAAATCTGTTGGTAGTTCAAATTGTTTTATAATAGATAAAATATCTACACCAGGGTCATTTATATGTCCTATTATTTCTGTAACCTTTCCCTCTGGTTTTTTACCCTCTTCTGCTTGTTTTATTATTTCTACAACAACCTTATGTCCTGTAACTGCACCCATAGTGTATTTTTTAGGTATAAAAATATCTTTATACATTCTCTTTTCATCTGGTATAACAAATCCAAAGCTTTGGCTTTGCTCAAATGTTCCTACTATATGTTTAAATCCTTTTTCCAACACTTTTATTATAACACCTTCTGGCCTTTTGCCTGTTTCTTCTTCTGTTATTTGGCAAAGCACCTTGTCTTTATGCATAGCTCCATTAGTATTTTTTTCGTGTATAAATATATCTCTTTTGTTATATAAGTCATCATTTTCTACTACAACAAATCCAAAACCTTTAGATGTACTAGTGTAAGTACCATATACCATATTTAAGCTTTCTGGTAGCATTATTTTACCTTTTTGGGTTAAAACAAGCTTCCCATCTACCAATAGCTCATTTACTATTTGTTCAAATAAATCTCTATCTTTAACAGGCACTTCCATAAACATCATAATATCGTTTATTTTCATAGGCTTATATTCCTTAGATTTAACAAAACCTAATATTTTTGCCTTTTTTTCATCTAAAATATTACTATCTATATCTATCATTTTAACACCTCCTATGTGTTATTTTTATTTTATATAATTCTATAAGTATTATACAATCTTTTTATAATTTTTACAACACTTAATAAATTTTTTAATTTTATATATTTAAAATGCCCATTTAAGATAATCTTAAATAGGCAATAATAATTTTATAATTATTTTTATCTAACAAAACCTAAAGCAATTGTTACAATAAAGAATATTACACCTAGTATAATAGTAAGTCTAGCTAATTTGCTTTCTTTACTTCTACCTTTATTTTGGTTCCAATAAGACTGACTATCCCCACCTACAATAGAGCTTGATGTTATACCCGATGCCGACTTAGATTGTTGTAATACAACAACAATAAGTAAAAATGCAACTATACATTGTATAACAGAAAGTCCTATAAAAGGTATACTCATACTGTCAGGCTTGCTAGCTGTTTCTGTTAATGTAGTTGTTTCTGTACTTTCATCTACAACAGTGCTATTTTCTGTACTTGTTGTAGCTTCGCTTGTTTCATCTGGTAAAATTTCTCCTTCTATACCAACTTGTTTTTCTTTTGTTTCCTCTACAACTCTAGGCTCAATAGATAATTCTTCTTGTTGTGTATTTTCAGAGCTATTTTCTTGGCTATTATCTGCTGTTGTTTCTTCTATGTTATTTTCTACATTATCATTCATTTTTTTACCTCCTAAAAAAATCACTTTTTTTATTTTATCATACTAAAAGATATATATCAATAAAAATTTTACAAAAGGTTCTAGTTATATTGTTATAAAATTCTACTTATTTTCAAATTTATACCCAACACCCCAAACAGTTTTTAAGCTCCATACATCTTCATAAGGCATTTTTTCTCTAATCCTTTTAACGTGCACATCTACTGTTCTAGTATCTCCTATAAATTCATATCCCCATATTTTATCAAGTAGTTGCTCTCTAGTAAAAACTTGATTTGGGTGTTGTGCTAAAAAGTTTAACAGTTCAAATTCTTTTGGTGGTAGCTCTAGCTGTGTGCCGTGGTATGTTACTACATATGTTGAAGGGTTTATAGTCATATTAGGTACAACTATTTGGTTAGACTGTATACTATCATCTTTATTATCAAATCTTCTAAGAACAGCCTTTACCCTAGCAACAAGCTCTTTGCTATCAAAAGGTTTTACTATATAATCATCTGCTCCAAGCTCAAGCCCTAAAACTTTATCAAATATCTCTCCTTTAGCTGTAAGCATTATTATAGGTACAGAGCTTATTTTTCTAATCTCTCTACATATTTGATAACCATCTATCTCTGGTAACATAATATCTAGTAAAACTAAATGTGGCGAAAAGTTTGAAAATTCTTCTATAGCTTTTCTACCACTATATACTTCTTTTGTTTCATAGCCTTCTTTATTTAAATATAAACTTATAAGCTCTGCAATATGCTCATCATCATCTACAACTAATATTTTTAGTTTACTCATAAAATTTCTCCCCTTTAAAATCTATTTATAAAGATTTTACTATTCAAATTTTAAGTAAAAATGAATATTTTTTTAATTTTATAGATATTGTAAAAATATTATTTAAGTTCTACAATAGTAACACCAGCATCTCCCTCGCCAAATTCTCCTAAACGATATTTTTTTACTCTGCTATGTCTTCTAAGATATTCGTGTATACCTGTTCTTAAAGCACCTGTTCCTTTGCCGTGTATAACGCTTATAGTGTCCATACCTGCTAAAAAAGCATCATCTATAAATTTATCAACTTTTTCTATTGCCTCATCTACATAAAGCCCTCTAAGGTCTATTTCATAAGATATAGTTTGTGCTTTATTATTTTTAAAGCTACTTGTCTTTTTAGGTTTTATATGTTCTTTTTTAGGCTCTACATAGGTTGTATCTATTGACAAATCTTTTAAATTTGTTTTTATATTCATAATACCTGCCATAACCATTACCTCACCTTTTTGGTTAGGTTCACTTGTTACAGTGCCAGACTGATTTAATGAATGTATAAAAACTCTATCACCTTTTTTAAGATTTTTAGGTATAACACGCTTTTGAGAATTTTTATTATTAAATTTATCTATTCTTTCATCTAATTTAGATAGTTTATCTTTTAATTTTTGTCTTTGGCTATTAATATCATTTTGACTTGCTTTTTCTTTAGCCAATCTTTGTATCTCTTTTACAGCATTATCTGCATCTATTTTAGCCTTAGCTAATATTCTTTTTGCATCTTCTGTAGCTTTTAAAAGTATTTTTTCTTTTTGTTCTCTTGTTTTTTTCTTTTGGTTTTCTACATCTTTTTTAAGCTTTTCTGCCTCTAGCCTATAACTTTCGGCTCTTTCTTTTTCTATCATTAAAGATTTTTTGTTTATTTCAAGGTCTGTAATAACATCTTCAAACTTAGTATCTTCTTTACTAAGCATATTTTTAGCATCTTCTATAATATAATCAGGAAGACCCAATCTTTTTGATATAGCAAAAGCATTACTTTTACCAGGCACACCTATTAAAAGACGATAAGTAGGGCGAAGTGTTTTTACGTCAAATTCGCAAGAAGCATTTGATATGCCCTTAGTTGATATAGCAAAAACTTTAAGCTCGCTGTAATGTGTTGTAACAGCTGTTCTTATTTGCCTATCGTGTAAATATTGTATAATAGACATAGCAAGGCAAGCTCCCTCTGTTGGGTCTGTCCCTGCTCCAAGCTCATCTAACAAAACAAGCGAATTATCTGTTACCTCATCTAATATAGACACTATATTTGTCATATGAGCAGAAAATGTACTAAGGCTTTGCTCGATGCTTTGCTCATCACCTATATCAGAAAATACATTATCAAAAACAGCAAGCTCTGAATTATCAAAAGCTGATATATGAAGCCCTGCCTGCCCCATCAATGTAAATAACCCTATTGTTTTTAAAGATACCGTTTTACCTCCTGTGTTAGGCCCTGTTATAAGAAGAGTAGTAAATTCATCTCCAAGGTAAATATCGGTAGATACAACGTTATTATTATCTAATAAAGGGTGTCTTGCCTTTTTAATATTTATATATCCTTTTTCATTAAATATAGGCTCTGTACCATTAATACTTATAGAATATTCCCCTTTTGCAAATATAAAATCTATCTCTGTTAAAACAACTAAATTGCTAAGTAAAATATCCCTATGCTCATTTACCATTTCAGATAATTTTTTAAGTATTCTGTTTATTTCTTGTAGTTCATCAGAATGTAGCTCTTTTATTTTATTATTGAGCATAACAACGCTTGTAGGCTCCATAAAAACAGTAGCACCTGTTGCCGATTGGTCGTGTACCATACCAGAAAAAGAATTTTTATATTCTGCCTTAACTGGTATACAATATCTATCGCTTTTTACTGTGATAACAGGGTCTTGTAACATATTTTTATATGTGCTAGACTGTATTATTTTATTAAGCTCTAGCCTTACTCTTTCATTAGCTATCTTTATATCTCGTCTTATTTCTCTTAGCTTTTGGCTAGCATCATCAGACATTTCTGTATTAGATATTATACATCTAGTTATCTCTTTATCTAAGCTTTCTATTGGCTCTATCACCTCAAATTTAGGCTCTAAAGCATCATATACATCGTATTTATTTTCACTTTTAGCATAATCTTTTGCCCTTTTACAAGCACTTAAAAAATCTGCAACATTTAAAAGCTCTTCAAAGTTTAAGCTACCTCCTACGGCCGTCCTTTGTAAAAAAGGATTTATATCTCTAAGCCCACCTATTTTTAAAGAACCTTTTTTTAATATCATACTAACAGCTTGAGAGGTTTCTTTTTGCCAAATTTTTATTTCTTTTATATCATCGCTAGGTTTTAAAGCTCTCACCTTTTCTTTTCCAACAAAAGAGCTTGCAAAACTAGCTATCTTTTCTATTATTTTATCAAATTCTAAAGTTTTTAAAGCTTTCTCGTTCATTTTTACCTCTATTTTTCCTATACAAATACATAAATTTATAGTTGAATTTTTTACAATTTTGTATTACAATTAAAATATATGCTTAAAAAAATAATGAAGGGAGATTATTATGAATATTAATGTGTCTAGTATCTATAACGAAATTATTTCCAATATAGAATCTAAAATACCTATCCCTATTACAAATAAAACATATTATTACAATAATAACATAGATGAAGAAAAAAGTAAATCAGAACAAAAATCTTTTACACAAATTTTAGATGATTATCAACAAAATGGTATACCAAAAAGCGATGTTTCTCAAGCTATAAAAGATGCTATATCAGAAGCTTCTGCAAAATATGGTATAGATGAGAGCCTTATCGCTGCTGTTATTCGCCAAGAAAGTAACTTTAACCCTAACGCTACATCATCATCTGGTGCTATGGGTCTTATGCAGCTTATGCCAAAAACAGCTTCTGGACTTGGAGTTACTAATGCTTATGATATAGAGCAAAACATAGATGGTGGTACAAAATATCTTAAAAAACAACTAGATAGATTTGACAATAACACACAGCTTGCCTTAGCAGCATACAATGCAGGCCCTGGTAACGTTAATAAATATAATGGTATACCACCTTTTAAAGAAACTCAAAACTATGTGCCAAAAGTTTTAGGCTACCAAAAAGATTATATGCTACAGCAATATAATAAAAATAAAAAAATATAAACATTTTATTAATTGCCTATGTTTAAAACATAGGCAATTATTACTATTACACTAAGGCACATTTTACATACTAATTTTAAAAATATTTTCACAAAAGGATTGAAAAAATGGATTTACCTATAAAATATATAGAAAAAATGCAAAATCTTTTAAAAGATGATTTTGATAAATATATTAAAAGCTTTAAAGATAAAAACTATCAAGGGCTTAGAGCTAACACTTTAAAAATTAACCCTAGCGATTTAAAACACTTATTAAACTTTGATTTAGAGCCTATACCTTGGTGTAACACAGGCTTTTATTATGAAGATAATCGACCTGCTAAAAGCCCTTATTATAATGCTGGTTTGTTTTACATACAAGAGCCTAGCGCTATGTCTACTGGTGCTATGTTACCTATAGAAGAAAATGACAAAGTATTGGATATGTGTGCTGCTCCTGGTGGAAAAAGCACCCAAATAGCAGGCAAGCTAAACGGTACTGGTGTTTTAGTTACAAACGATATTAGTGCTACAAGGTGCAAGGCACTTCTTAAAAATATAGAAATAAGTGGAGTGTATAATGCTATCATAACTAATGAAACACCTAAAAATTTAGCCAAAAAGTTTAAAGGATACTTTAATAAAATAATAGTAGATGCTCCTTGCTCTGGAGAAGGTATGTTTAGAAAAGATAAAGAGGCTATAAAAAGCTGGGAAACACATAAGACAGACTTTTGTTGTAACCTTCAAAGAGAGATTTTATATTATGCTAAAGATATGCTAGATAATGGTGGTATAATAGCCTAT
The DNA here is from genome assembly GCF_963558545.1 of uncultured Tyzzerella sp. Classification (NCBI taxonomy): domain Bacteria; kingdom Bacillati; phylum Bacillota; class Clostridia; order Lachnospirales; family Lachnospiraceae; genus Tyzzerella; species uncultured Tyzzerella sp. The sequence goes on from NZ_CAUWHO010000008.1 coordinate 54,166, forward strand.
TCTACTTGCACTTTTGCACCAGAAGAAAATGAACAAATGATAAATGAATTTTTATTACAAAATACAGATTTTGAACTTATAGATTTTGATAAATCATCTGGATTTGAAAATGGTAGAAAAGAATGGATAAACGAAAATAATATTGTGCCTGATATAGAAAAAACAGGGCGTCTTATGCCGTATAAAATAAAAGGAGAAGGTCATTTTTTAGCCCTACTTAGAAAAAAAGGAACACCACAAAATCAAGATATAGTTAAAATAAAACAAACTAACAAAAAAGAGCTTATAGATATGAAAATATTTTTTAAAGAAAATTTAAATATCCCTATGTATGAAAATATAGAAATACATAAAACAAGTGTGTTTTCTATACCTAACGGAATAGATTTAAGTGGTCTTAGAGTTGTAAGAAGTGGTTTTTATTTAGGTGAGCTAAAGACAAAACGTTTTGAGCCATCTCAAGCTTTTGCTATGGGGTTAAAAAAAGATGATGCAAAATATACAATTTCATTTAACATAAACGATGAAAACTTAACTAGATATTTAAAAGGAGAAAGCTTTCAAGTAGATACAAAAAAAGATGGTTGGCATCTTATTTGTATAGATAAGTACCCTATTGGTTGGGGTAAAGTACAAAAAGGCAGACTAAAAAATAAATATTTATCTGGTTGGAGAATTTAAGGAGATTAATATGGACTTTTTACCAATTTGTAAAGAAGATATGACAAAAAGAGGTTGGGACGAGCTTGACTTTATACTTGTTACTGGAGATGCTTATGTAGACCACCCCTCCTTTGGTGCTGCTATAATAGCTAGACTTTTAGAAAGTAAAGGCTTTAAAATAGGTATAATTGCTCAACCAAACTGGAAAAATACTGATGACTTTAAAAAATTAGGAAAACCTAGACTTGCGTTTTTAGTTACAGGTGGTAACATAGATTCTATGGTTAACCATTACAGCGTTGCTAAAAAAAGAAGAGAAAAAGATTTATACTCCCCTGGTGGTAAAAGTGGTCTTAGGCCAGATAGAGCAACAATAGTATATTGCCAAAAAATAAGAGAGGCTTTTAAAAATATACCTATTGCAATAGGTGGTATAGAGGCAAGCCTTAGAAGATTATCTCATTATGATTATTGGGATAACAAAGTAAGACGCTCTATTATTTTAGATTCTCAAGCAGATATACTAATGTTTGGTATGGGTGAGCATCAAATAGTTGAGCTTGCAGAAAGCCTAGATAGTGGTATACCAATAGAACAAATAACCTATATAAAAGGTACTGTTTATAAAACAAAAACATTAGAAAATATATATGAAGATTATATAATGCTACCTTCTTATAAAGAAGTATGTGAAGATAAAATTGTATATGCAAAAAGTTTTTTAAAACAATATGAAAATACAGACGCTGTTTTATCTAAAATGCTTATAGAACCTTATAACGATGTTTATGTTGTGCAAAACAAACCTACTATGCCTCTTACAACAAGCGAGTTTGATAACTCTTATAGCCTGCCATATATGAGGAGCTATCACCCTATTTATGAAAAAGATGGCGGTGTGCCTGCTATCGAAGAAGTTAAATTTAGCCTTATATCAAATCGTGGTTGCTTTGGTGGTTGCAATTTTTGTGCTTTAACGTTTCATCAAGGCAGAGTTGTGCAAGGACGTAGCCACCAATCTATTATTAGAGAGGCAGAAAAATTAGTATGGGAGCCAGATTTTAAAGGATATATCCACGATGTAGGAGGTCCTACTGCAAATTTTAGAGGCCCTGCCTGTGACAAACAATTTGATAAAGGTGCTTGCACTCATAAACAATGTCTTTTCCCAGAGCCTTGTAAAAAACTTAAAATAGACCATACAGATTATTTAAAACTTTTACAAAAACTTAGAAAAATACCAAAAGTAAAAAAAGTGTTTGTACGCTCTGGCATTAGATATGACTATCTTATACACGATAAAAATAATCAACAATTTTTTGAAGAATTATGTGAGCATCATATTAGTGGACAATTAAAAGTTGCTCCCGAGCATATATCTGATAAAGTTTTATCTAAAATGGGCAAACCATCTAAAAATGTTTACGAAAAATTTGTTAAAAAATACTACGATGTAAACCATCAGGTAGGAAAAGACCAATATCTTGTACCATATCTTATGAGTAGCCACCCTGGTAGTGATTTAGATGCTGCAATAGAGCTTGCCGAATATTTAAGAGATTTGGGATATATGCCAGAGCAAGTGCAAGATTTTTATCCTACTCCTATGACACTATCTACCTGTATGTACTATACAGAGCTAGACCCTAGAAATATGACTCCTGTTTATGTACCTAAAAATCCTCACGAAAAAGCTATGCAAAGAGCTCTAATGCAATATAGAATGCCTAAAAACTATGATTTAGTGCTAGAGGCTTTAAAAAAAGCTAACCGTATGGATTTAGTAGGTTTTGATAAACATTGTCTTATAAGACCTAGAAAAAGTGCTAGCGAAAAAGAGTTTTATAAGAAAAACTCTGTAACAAAAAATAAAAAATCTAAAGATTTAAAACAAAATTTAAAAAATAAAAAAACAATAAGAAACGTTCATAAAAAGAAAGGTAAATAAAATGATAGCTAATTATTTTATTATAGATGACTTTTTATTAAAACAATTAAATAATGCCAATATATACAACAAAATAGAATATATGCTAGATAATGATGATATTTACCCTTGTTGTGATATAGATACTATATGGAACGGACTTTATTTTCTTATATCTTCCAAAAAAGACCCTATTTATGATAAAGGTTTATTTGAAGATTATGCAAAAAGTGCTTTCATATTTGGCGATATAGTCTTTAACACAAAAGAATATATATCTTATATAAAAAAAGATGAACTATCTAAAATTATTGAAGAAATAGAAAAAATAAATATTAATGACTTTAATTTTGACCCAAAAATATTTGACCAAAATAAAATATTTCCTAATATGTGGCTTAAAGAAGATAAAGAGATTTTATTTGAAGAAATAGAAATGGCTTTTGATGAGCTAAAAAACTTTTTTATACAAGCAAACAACAAAAATAAAAATATACTAATTACTATTATGTAAATGGAGGATAAAAAAATGGAAAATTTACCAAATTGCCCAAAATGTAATTCTGAATATACTTATGAAGACGGTAACTTACTTATATGCCCAGAATGTGCATACGAATGGAATAAAGATATGGTAGAAGAAGAAAATGTTATAAAAGATGCTAACGGAAACGTATTAAATGACGGTGATAGCGTTATAGTTATAAAAGACTTAAAAGTTAAAGGTGCATCATCTTCTATAAAAGTTGGTACAAAGGTAAAAAATATACGTCTTATATATGATGCTCCTGATGACCACGATATAGATTGCAAAATAGACGGTTTTGGTGCTATGAAGCTAAAATCTTCTGTTGTTAAAAAAGCATAATTGGAGGTTTTAAAATGTTAACTGTTAATAATGTAACTTTAAGGCTTGGTAAAAGAGCTTTATTTGAAGATGTAAATATAAAATTTACACCTGGTAACTGCTATGGGCTTATCGGTGCTAATGGTGCTGGTAAATCTACCTTTTTAAAAATATTATCAGGGCAGATAGAGTCTACATCTGGTGATGTTGTAGTAGATAAAGGAGAGCGTATATCTTTTCTACAACAAGACCATTTTAAATATGACGAATTTATTGTATTAGATACTGTTATTATGGGTAACAAACGCCTTTATGAAATAATGAAAGAAAAAGATGCTATATATGCAAAAGAAGACTTTTCTGAAGAAGACGGCATTAAGGCTAGTGAACTTGAAGAAGAATTTGCAGATATGGACGGTTGGAACGCTGAGCCTGATGCTGCTAACCTTTTAAATGGTCTTGGTATATCTCCAGATTTACATTATAAATATCTAAAAGATTTAACAGGTCCTGAAAAAGTTAAAGTATTGCTTGCTCAAGCTCTTTTTGGTAAACCTGATATTTTACTACTAGATGAGCCTACAAACCATTTAGACCTTTTAGCTATAAACTGGCTTGAAGAGTTTTTAATAAATTTTGAAAATACCACAATTGTTGTATCTCACGATAGATACTTTTTAAACAAAGTTTGTACACATATAGCCGATATAGACTATTCTAAAATACAGCTCTATGCTGGTAACTATGACTTTTGGTACGAATCTAGCCAACTTTTAATAAGACAAATGAAAGATGCTAACCGTAAAAAAGAAGAAAAAATTAAAGAGCTTCAAGAGTTTATCCAACGTTTTAGTGCCAATGCCTCAAAATCTAAACAAGCAACATCTAGAAAAAAAGCTCTTGAAAAAATAGAATTAGATGAAATTAGACCATCTAGCAGAAAATATCCTTATATAGACTTTAAACCTAATAGAGATATAGGAAACGAAGTTTTAACAGTAACTAACCTATCTAAAACAATAGATGGTGTAAAAGTGTTAGACAATATATCTTTTATGTTATCTAGCGAAGATAAAGTTGCTTTTGTTGGCTCTAATGAAATAGCAAAAACTACCCTATTTAAAATTTTATCAGGTGAAATAGAAGCAGATGAAGGTGAATTTAAATGGGGCATAACTACATCTTTTGCATATTTTCCTAAAGACCATAATGAAGAATTTGAAAATGACTATTCAATAGTTGATTGGCTTATGCAATATTCTCCTGAAAAAGATACTACATTTGTAAGAGGGTTTTTAGGTAGAATGTTGTTTTCTGGTGAAGAAGCCCTTAAAAAAATAAATGTATTATCTGGTGGAGAAAAGGTGCGTTGTCTTTTTTCTAAAATGATGATGTCTGGTGCTAACATACTTATGTTTGATGAACCTACTAACCATTTAGATATGGAATCTATAACAGCTCTTAATAATGCTTTAATAAAGTTTCCTGGTGTAATTTTATTTTCATCTCAAGACCATCAAATAGTTCAAACTACTGCTAATAGAATTATGGAATTTACAGAAAATGGATTAATTGATAAAAAGACAACTTATGATGAATACTTAGAAGAAGATAAAGATGCTTTAAAACGACAAGTTTATAACGTTGTAACAGAGTAATACTTATAAATATGTAATATAAAAAGCTAAGTATAAAACTTAGCTTTGAGTTTGTAGACAAAGTCTACAAACTCTTCAAAAAAATAACAAGTTTATTTTTTTGAGATACTATAAGAAAAAGCCTATTTCTTCGTACAAGGGCTAAAGCCCCTAGAAATGTGGCTTTTACACAATCCAAGGCAAAGCCTCGTCTTGTGATTAAAATTTTTATACCCTATAAATAGGATATAAAAATGAAAAAAATTTACTTTAATATTATTTTGTTTAAAGTCTAAAAGCTAAGTATAAAACTTAGCTTTTTATATTATTAAAATTATAGTCTTTTTTATTAATTTTTGTACAAATAAAGTATAGATACCTACTTTAAATAATTTTTATCCAAAAGATTAATTATTAAGATGTAACACCCCTAGAGAACATTTTAAGCCTTCCAACAGCTTTATATCCCTGTACAACAACCTCTGCAACTGCACAGTACTTATCTACCCAAGTTAAAATATAGCTTTCTTTATATTTAGGAAATGATTGGGATAAAGGCCACATATGATTTACTATTGCATCTTTTTCTATCTCATTAAGCTCTGTTAATGCTTCAGCATTTTTAAGAGCTTCTTTTGGATGATGAAAAGCGTGATGTTGCTCTGTTTCTACTTTACGCCAATCATATAAATATAAATCGTGTAAAATACCTGCTCTAGCTACCGATTTATAATCTAACCCCCTTTTTTTAGCCCATAAAAAACTATAATAAGCAACATTTAAACTATGTTGTAGTCTACTAGTGTTACAATGTTGTACAAAATTATCTAGTTCTTTAACTTCATCTAAATGTATTATATCTTTAATACATTCCATAAACTCCTTTGCCAGCTCATCTTCATTGTTAGTTAACTTTCTTTTAGACCAAATAGCTTTCATAAAAAAATACCTTCTTCCATTTTTAATATATTATCTAGTTATCTAGTATGGTTTTATTATATCATAATTTAAATAAAAATAGTAATATATTTTTATAGTAATTTATACTAAATTTTTATCATATTATATAATAAGTTTTGTTTTATTTTTAAGGGGGATTTTTTTTGAAAAACACAAATACTATACAAACTTTAGAAAATGAAAATATTAATATTTTACAAAATGAGGAAAATAATATTGGATATTTAAAATTTGGTGTATTTGATATAACTGTTGCAAAACCATTAGAATCGGCTCAAATAGTTATAAGCAATGGAGATAAAAATATTACAACAATATTTACAAATGAATCTGGGCAGACATCTCCTATACCACTAGAAACACCACCGTTAGAATATTCATTAGAGCCAGGTAGCCCTATGCCATATAGCACATATAATGCTGTAATAACTGCTGATGGCTACGAAACGGAGGAAGTTGAAGGAATTCAAGTATATATTAATAACCAATCTATACAAAATATATATATGAAACCTATATCATTAGCAGATAAACCAAAAGAAGTAATTGTTATACCTCCACCTACTATATATGGAGATTATCCAGAAAAAATACCAGAAGCAGAAGAAAAAGAACTGCCAGATGAGTCTGGATTTATCGTTTTAGACAAGGTTGTTATCCCAGAATTTATAGTAGTACACGATGGCGACCCAAACGATAACACAGCACCTAATTATTGGGTACCTTATAAAGATTATATCAAAAATGTAGCATCAAGTGAAATCTTTTCCACTTGGCCAGATGCCGCTATAAGAGCAAATATTTTAGCTATAAATTCTTTTACATTAAATAGAGTTTATACAGAATGGTATAGGTCTAGAGGTAAAAACTTTACAATAACAAATTCTACAAGATTTGACCAATTTTTTGTACCAGATAGAAATATTTTTGAAGAAATAAGTATAGTAGTAGATGAAATGTTTACAACATATATTAAAAGGCCTAACCAAAGGCAACCTCTTTTAACTCAATATTGCGATGGAAACCGTGTAAGTTGTCCAAACTGGCTTAGCCAATGGGGTTCTAAAAATTTAGCAGAAAACGGATATAGTGCACTTCAAATTTTAAGATACTACTATGGAAATGATATATTTTTAGACAATGCAGAAAAGGTAAGTGGTATACCTTCTTCTTATCCAGGATTTCCTTTAGAGCTTGGCTCAAGTGGCGAAGATGTAAGAACTATACAAAATCAATTAAATTCTATCTCAAACAATTACCCTGCTATTAATAAACTTAGAGCAGACGGTATATTTGGAGACCAAACTAAAGCATCTGTTTTAACTTTCCAACAAATTTTTAATATGCCTGAATCTGGTATAGTAGATTTTTCTACTTGGTATGAAATATCTAAAGTTTTTGTGGCAGTAGAAAGAATAGCAGAATTATAACTTTTATTTTTAATTTAAAATATAAATTATATAGTAATCCAAGTAAATCTAAAATAAGAGTGTAAAATTACACTCTTATTTTAATCTATATAAACAAAAAAATAATTATAAATTGTTAAATAAATGGTATATTAAATATTTTATCTTTATTTTATAATCATTTTTTTGGAGCTTTATATTAATATACTATTATAAAGCTCCAAATGTTGATACAGTTTATATTATTTTATTATTTTTTTATCTATTTCTTCTTTTATATCTTGTAAAAATATATCTAATGATTTTGAGCCTAAATCTTCTCCACGACTTTTAATAGAAACTTCTCCCATTTCTTCTTCTTTTTCACCTATAACAAGTAAAAATGGTATCCTTTGAAGCCTAGCTTCTCTTATTTTGTATCCTATTTTTTCTGCTCTATAATCTGCCTCTGTTCTTATGCCATTATCTCTAAGCTTTTTAACAACACTTTCTGCATAATCGTGATATTTTTCAGATAAAGGTAAAACAATAGATTGAACAGGTGCAAGCCAAGTTGGGAAATTACCTGCATATTTTTCTATTAGCATAGCCAAAGTTCTTTCATAACAACCAATAGATGTCCTGTGTATAATAATAGGATTTTTCTTTTCTCCATCTTTATCTACATAAGTCATATTAAATAGTTTACCTTGTAAAAAGTCTATTTGTACTGTTATAATAGTATCTTCTTTACCGTGAACATTTTTAAATTGTATATCTAATTTAGGTCCGTAAAAAGCTGCCTCACCTTCTGCTTCTGTAAAATTAAGACCTATTTCATTTAAAAGCTCACGCATAACATTTTGAGTTTCTTCCCATTGTTCTGGAGTACCCTCGTATTTCTCTTTATTGTTAGGGTCCCATTTAGAAAATCTATAACTAACATCTCCTTGTATACCAAAAGTATTCATCATAAAGTTTATTAAATCTACTGCACCTTTAAATTCTTCACCTAATTGCTCTTTTGTACAAACAATATGCCCTTCTGATATAGTAAACTGACGTACCCTTATAAGTCCGTGCATTTCTCCAGAAGACTCATTTCTAAAAAGTGTAGATGTTTCTGCATATCTAATTGGCAAATCTCTATAACTATGTTGCTCTGCATTATATACAGTATATTGGAACGGACAAGTCATTGGCCTAAGAGCAAACACTTCCGAATCATTTTCTTCATCACCCAAAACAAACATACCATCTTTATAATGTTGCCAATGACCTGATATTTTATATAAATCATTTTTAGCCATTAAAGGAGTTTTTGTAAGTTTGTATCCTCTTTTTTCTTCTTCGTCTTCTACAAATCGTTGTAAAGTTTGTACTATCTTAGCACCCTTAGGCATTAAAAGTGGTAATCCTTGTCCTATATCTTCAGATGTTGTAAATATACCAAGTTCTCTACCAAGACGGTTATGGTCTCTTTTTTTAGCCTCTTCTCTCTGCTCTAGATATGATTCTAGCTCACTAGCTTTAGGAAATGCTGTTGCATATATTCTTGACAACATTTTATTTTTTTCGCTACCTTTCCAATATGCACCAGAAGAGCCTGATTCATTTAATATTTTAATAGCTTTTAAATATTTTGTACTTAAAAGATGTGGGCCTGCACAAAGGTCTACAAAATCTCCTTGTTTATAAAAGCTAATAATTGCATCTTGTGGTAAATCATTTATAAGCTCTACTTTATAAGGCTCGTCATTTTCTTCCATTAATTTTAAAGCATCTTCTCTTGATAATTCAAATCTTTCTATTTTTAAATCTTCTTTTACTATTTTTTTCATTTCTTTTTCTATTTCCGCCAGTTCTTCAGCAGAAAATGGTTCTCTATCAAAATCGTAGTAAAAACCTTCATCTGTTGCAGGGCCTATTGCAAGCTTAGAATTAGGATATAATCTTTTAACAGCCTGTGCTAATATGTGAGAACCTGTATGTCTAAAGGCTTTTTTCCCTTCTTCTGTATCAAAAGTTAAAAGGCTTAAAGAACAGTCATCTTGTATAGGTGTTCTTATATCCATTACCTCTCCATCAACAAGACCTGCAAATGTATTTCTTGCTAGCCCTTCACTTATATTTTTTGCTATTTCAAGTATACTTATACCTTTTTCATATTGTTTTATACTTCCATCTTTTAAAGTAATATTTATCATAATATTCCTCCTTTTATTTAATAATTAGACTAAAAAATCCCATTTTCCATAAAGGAAAATGGGACGTAAAATACGTGGTTCCACCCAAATTTATAGTTAAAAACTATTTCTCTAAAAGCCTTTAACGGAGCAACCCGTGCTTTATTAGAGCCAATACTCAAAGGTAGTCTTCGTTTACTTTTAGTTAAGATACTTACAGCCAATGGTATCTCTCTCTAAAAACATCAAAATAAACTACTGTCCTTATCTCAAATTTAAAATATACAATATTATAACATTAAAAATAATATTAGTCAAATATTCTGCCTTTTTTAGATAAATCTCTTTGTTTTTCAAAAATATACCTAGATAAATCTTCAACATATTTTTCAGATATATTTTCTAGCCTACATCTATAAGAGTACTTAAATTCTTCATCAGTACTTATCTTTTCTTTATATATTATACTTCCTATAGCTACTACAAATATACCTTCCACATTTATTAAAATTTTTATATATTTTCCTTTTTCTAGATTTTCATTACTAAAAAATTTAATACCACCATTACTTATATCAAAAGTTCTACCCTTAGATAATAAAATATCTGTATCTTTTAATGTTTCATCGCTAGCATCTTCTACAATATCAAATTCAAAATCTAAGCCTATCCTTAGCCTATAACTTGATCTTCTTTGTATTTTTTCCATTTTTTTTAGTAGTTTAATCTTTATTAATGGAATTTGTTCTTTTTTATCATAAGATAATACTTTGATAGTACTTTTTAATATTCCCTCTTTAGTCTTAAATATTATAAAATATTCCGTATTGTGAGATAACTTTACAATACTTCCATTTGATATAGGTGCTAATATAGTAATTTCTTCATCATTTAAAACATCATTTAATCTAGATTTATGTGTGTTTACCAGGTTTTTATCGCTAATCTGACCTATTTCTACCGGTATTCCTGGTTTTAAATTTATTACTCCTATCTCCTTTTTTTCTTTTTTCTTTTTAAATAAATCCATACTTAACCCTTCTTTTTATTTTATAAAATTTATTTATCACTTTAAAATAAAATTATCCCTTTTATAATCATTTTAATATATATTTATAAAAAGCCTACTTTCTTTTTAACTTTTCTTAAAGTTTTATTTGCCATATAATCTGCTTTTTTAGCCCCATTTTTAATAACTTCTTCTAAAAATACTTTGTCTGATAATATATTTTTAAATCTTTCTTGTATAGGTCTTATTTCTTCTACAACAACTTCTGCAACTGCTTCTTTAAAAGCACCATATCCAAACCCATTAAAATATTTTTCAGCATCTTCTACTGTTTTATTAGTTATAGCACAGTATATACCTAATAAATTTTTTATACCAGGTTTATCATCTCTGTAAACTATTTGGTTGTCAGAATCTGTTACACTTCTTTTTATTTTATTAGCAATAGTTTTTAAATCATCTAATAAATAAATAACATTATTTTCATTATCTACATCAGATTTACTCATTTTTTTAGTAGGATTTTGTAACCCCATTATTTTTGCTCCAATTTTTGGAATGTACATTTCTGGTATTGTAAATACATCTCCATATATATTATTAAATCTTATAGCAATATCTCTAGCAAGCTCTAAATGTTGTCTTTGGTCTTCACCTACCGGAACAACAGAGGTTTGGTATAATAAAATATCTGCTGCCTGTAAAATTGGGTAGTTAAAAAGACCATTTGGTATATTTACCCCTTGTTTTTGAGATTTATCCTTAAATTGTGTCATTCTTGATAGTTCTCCCATATATGAATAACAGTTTAATATCCAAGCAAGCTCTGCGTGTGCTGATACATTAGATTGTATATATATAGTATTTTTTTCACTATCAAATCCTGATGCTAAATAGAGTGCTAATAATTCTTTAGTGTATTTTCTAAGCATAGCTGGGTCTTGTCTAACAGTTATAGCGTGTAAATCTGCTATAAAGTATATACAATCATATTCTTCTTGTAGGCTACTCCAGTTTTTAAAAGCTCCTAAATAATTACCTAATGTAGGTTTTCCAGATGGTTGCATACCACTAAGCAAAACTTTTTTGTTTTCTGTCATAATAACTCCCCCTCCTTAATATTTATCGTATAGCTAAGCTGTTGTCAAAATGTATAGTTTTATCTTTTAGGTTAACCCTTATAAATTGTTTTTCCCTATCTATTTCTAATGACTTAAACTCACCTTTAATAAACTGCCTTTTTATATATTCTACCCCATCTAATGTTGCTTTAAATTGATATAAATTATTGTTACCATTATTAAATGTCAACACATATATCATATCTTTATTGATAAGGATATTTTCTCCCATACCTAAATATACTCCGCTATATAAAGGTTTTCCTATATCGTATAGATTAATATAAGATATAAGCGTATATTTTTTATCTTTCATATCTGGGAAATAAAATATTTTATCTAAGTCAAATCTTTTTTCTGTAATTTCTTTTCCTATGTTGTTTTCATAAACATATTCGGCAAAATATGGCTGTTTATCTTTATATTTATCAACATCTATTTTAGATATAATATATAAGTTATTATCATCTATAACAGTTTTATATAAATCTCCATTATTTTCTATAATTTCCATTGTCTTAATATTTTGCCTATCAGATATGTTGTATATAATAGTTTTTGTATTATTGTCTAAGTATGTTATAACAAATCTATCATCTGTTATTTTTATATCTTTTATGTTATTATTTAGCTTTTCTACTTTAAAACTAAATATCTCTTTATTATCTTTTGTAACAAAATATACTTCTATAAAACCTTCTGTGGCATAAATATTATAATTATTAGTTTTTTCAATAATTACTGGTTTATTTTCCTTTAATTTTTCTTCTATATTTTCTGTATTAATTAAATGTGGCTCTATATTTTGTATATCTACTGAATTTTTTAATAAATATTTTAAATTATCTTGATTACCTATTATAGGTAAATGTTTTACTTGTTTTTCTAGTTCCTGTAAAATATCTATTTCTTCTATTGGGTCAAATAAATTTTCTATATTACTTATAATTATTAAATCATTATTATAAAATACTTCTTTATCAAAAATATCAGCAAAACTTCTAAGTGGAATATAAAACCTATCGTTTATTATTTTAGCTTCTTCATCTACATCTATAGTTTCTTCCTTTATATTATCTATAACGTGTATACTTGTCCCATAGTTTGAAAAAATAATTGCTTTATTATCTAATCTTATAATTGTTTCTTTAGTCTTCGTAGAAAAGCTAATATTAGCTCCAAAAGCTGTTTCTAAAAATTTTACTGGCATATACACTTTACCGCCATCTATAATAGGTACCAATGTAGAATCTTTTTCATCTATTAAAAACTGCTTTTCATTTATAATAACAACGGGGCTATTTATAGCTGATACAACCGAATTTTTAAGCTTATCTTCTGCTGTTATCTCGCTAGGTAAAGGTTCTATTGCATTAATTTTTTTAGATGATACTTGAAATAGCAATACTAAACAAAGAATTAAAAAATAAACAATTAATATATTTAAAATAATTTTACTTTTCATAAAATGCCTCCATAAAGCTTTTTATAGCAATTACTATATATTTTAGCATATTTTTATTTAATTTTCAATTATTTTTTAAAGGTTTATACATTATATTTTGTTGAAATATGTCATATTTTGATAAAAAAATTAAATTTAGTATATAGTATAATTATTAAATAAAAACTATAAAAGAAAAATTTAAATGTTTACTTTTTATACTTAATTAAAAATAAACATTATTTTATATAGTAAAATATAAAAAATAGTATTATATTAATAATTATACATATAATAAAAGATTTTATATAACTTTTTATATCTATTTGTATATTTTTATTTTTGTAATAATTTATAGCTTTATATGATATGTAAAAGATTAAAATAATATTTACCATATTTTCTAAAAAGTAGTTGTTAAATATACTAACTATCCCTTGGTTATAAAAAAATATTGCACTTGTAAATCCAATAAAAAATCCTTTATTAAATATTACTAAATATATGAAAATATCTCCAAAATGTATAAATGCTAAAAACCATATAAAAATCAAATATTTAGTGTCTTTTAAAAATATACCTATCAAAGTTATTGCATCTATGCTATTATTATCATCATTTGTATGCAGTATAAAACTATTTACAAACATATCTAATTTTTTAATGCTACTTTCTGGTATAAAACAAAAAAATATTGCACCCAAAAGACTTCCTAAAAACATAAAAGCCATTATATATTTTAAATAGTTTTCTTTTTTCCTATAATACTTTTTTTTTATGTATCTCATATAAATTCTCCTTTTATACTAAGAAAAAATAACATTATTTATAAGTTCTGCTAAAATCTCCATTGCATTATACATTTCTTCCTTTGTATTATTTTGTGCACCTGCCTCTATAAGCATAGTTTTAGGCTTTAAATGTAGGCTATATCTATAAGGTTTTATATATATTTTTCTTGTAAACCCTGGATATTTTTCCGTAGCTTCTTTTTGCATATTAAAGCTAAGCGCAAGATTTGTATATATATTGGGATTTGGTAAATTTGATATATTATTTAATTTTCCATTTTCCATTATTCTTGATATCCCATTAAAAAACATTATTTTAGCTGTAGGCTTTCCATTTATATTTTCTACAAGGCGTGTATTTTCGTTTACACCATCTCTATGTAAATCTATAACTAGTTCTATTGATGGATTTTCCTCCAAAACCTTTTGTATTACAGGCTCCATTCTTTCATATGCACCGTTTCTTTGTAATCTGCCATTTATAGTATCAAAAGATGATTCTGTTATATGTAATGTTTTTATACCATACTCTTCTTCTAAAAGATTAGCAAGCCTTGTTCCAACCCCTACAATACCTTCATTTATATCATTTTCATTACTATCTTTAAACATTTCGTGTGGATGTGTATGAAAAATTAAAACTTTAGGTTCACTTTGGCTTTTTTCTATTTTTAAATCTGTATTTATAAATTTATTAACATCAAAATAATCTTTAGACATACCTGTTTTTGCATCTACCACATAAAATTTTTGCCTTAAATAATCTAAATCATTAAGCTTATCTGTATCTATATTATCACTATTAATTTGTGTACTTTTCTCAACCTCTTCATCTGTTTTTTCGTGCTCATAAGATATATCATCAAGCCCTAAAATCTCTATATCGCCTATTTCCTCATTTTCTTTATTTTCTATATTAGACACTGCTATATAATCATCTTTTTTAAATATATCTTTTACATCTTCATTTATTTTATATCCAGACAAAGTATCATACAACATAATTTCTCCAAATGCAACTTCGTTTATATTAAAAAATAAAATTATTACTAATATTATACTTATGGCTATACCAACAGCTACTTTTTCACAAAATTTTTCTATCTTCTTGTCCATAATTTTTCTCCTTAATAAGCATAGTAAAATATAGATTATAAAAATATATTATAAAAAATAAAAAAATATCACAGTTATATAAAAATAATTGTGATATTTTTTATAGTTTTATTAGACTATTAATTTATAACGTTCTAAAATACTTATAAGCTTTCTACCCATAGGTAACAATATTAAATCTTCTCGTTTAAAGCCACCTATAATAGCTAAAATAAACAAATACACTAACATAGATATAATTATACTAATTATAGTAGATATAGCATTATTTTGGCTAATATAAAAAGCTCCTTTATAAGAAAAATAACAAAATACACCCATAACAATAGAAGCTATCATAGGCCTAAATAATATTCCATTATAATCTGGTCTTATTTTTGTAGCCTGTTTTAATGCCCTAAAATTTAATAAAGAAGCAATTATATAACATACTGTTGTACTAATAATAGCCCCTATAACATTTATACTAGGTATAGATATTAAAAAATAGTTTATAGGTATTTTTATAATAGAGCCTATAAAAGCATTTTTTGCAGGTGTTGTCATTTTACCAATACCTTGTAAAATACCTGTTATTATCTGACAAAGTGCTAAAAATATTATACTTAAAGCTCCCCATTTTAAAAGACTACCACCATCAGAATAATTAGGAAATAATAAAAGAAGTATTTCATCTGCCAATACACCCATACCAACAGCAGCAGGTATAGATACTATCATAGTAAGCCTTAGGCTAACATCTATTTTTCTTCTTACAGTTTTAATATCTTTTTGTACCATACTACTAGCTATGCTAGGTAAAACAGCTGTTGCAAGAGCTGTTGATATAGAAACAGGAAGTGTAGTAAGAGTTACGTATTTACCTGTAAGTTGTCCATATAAAGCTGTTACCTGACTATCTGTAAAAGATTTAGATGCTACTAACCTAGTATTTACCATTTGCATATCTATAAGATTTGTCATACTAAAAATAGCAGTACCAGCAATAATAGGCGCAGCTGTTTTTATTATTTTTATAGCTATCTCTTTATTAGTTTCTATTCTATATTTATGAGTTCTTTTAGCTAATTTTCTATTTATATATCTTTTTCTATTTAAAAATACAATAAGAATATATATAAGTCCTGCTAATGCACCTATACCTGTACCCATAGTGCCACCAGCTGCACCTAAAGGCAAACTTATACCTACTAATAAATAAGCTAAATAGATACTAAAAATAGCATTAAATATTTGCTCTATAACTTGTGATAAGGCAGTAGGTACCGTTGTTCCAAGTCCCTGAAAATATCCTCTAAAAACAGACATAACAGATACTATAAATACCGTTGGAGAAAGTGTAAGTATAGTATAATAGCTATCTGGACTACTTATTATACGACAAAAAAACCTAGCAGATACAAACATAATTAAAGCAAATATTAAACCTAATGTTGATGATAATATAAGAGATATTTTAAATGTTTTTTTTACATTTCTATATTCTTCTAAAGCTACCTTTTCAGATACTATTTTAGATATGGCAGCAGGTAGTCCTGCTGAGCTCATAACAAGGAAAAAATTATATAAATAAAATCCAGCGCTATATATACCATTACCTTCATCTCCAAGCATATTAGTTAAAGGTAATCTATATAAAAACCCTAATAATCTAACTAAAAGACTAGCCACTGCAAGTATGGCTGCTTGTTTAATAAATTTTGTTTTGCTCAACAAGATACCCCCTTAGTAGATTCTTAACAAAATTATTTTAAAAGACTTTCATCTATATTCTCTGCATCTGCCCATATTCTTTCTATATTATAAAATTCTCTATCTTCTTCATTAAATAGATGTACCACTATATCATTAAAATCTAATAAAATCCAACTTTTTGTTTGTGTACCCTCGCTATGAGTTTTTTGTACATTACATTTCTTGTGTAATTCTTCTTCTACTGCATCTGCCATAGCTCTTAACTGGCTAGAATTGTTAGCACTAGCTATAACAAAATAGTCTGCAATAGGAGATACACTAGATATATCTATTACTTTTATGTCTATGCCCATTTTATCATCTAATGCTTTATATGCCACTTTTACTGATTCAAAAATCTGTTCTTTATTCATTTTATACCTCCTAAATTTTTATAATAATTGTATGCCTCTATGCTTAAAGGGTGTATTAACCTACCCTTTTTAGAGTTAAATTCTATTGTACTATTTAATATATATGCCATAGCCTTATCCAAATCTTTATATGCAAGCTCCCTAGCCATATCCACCCCTTCAAAATAAACTCTCGTAGGCTCTATATAATCTGCTATATAAATTATTTTTTCAAGGCTAGACATATTTTCTCTACCAGTAGTATGGTATTTTATACTATTTAATATATCTTCATCTTGTATGTTGTAAACATCTTTTGCTACATAATACCCTAAAAAACTATGTGCCAAGTCTGGTTGTTTCTGTAAAACATCGTCTAACTTAAAATTATACTTTTTGCTAGTCTCATATATTTTAGGTAAAGGAAAGCATTTACAACAATCGTGTATAAGCCCTGCTAAAAAAGCTTTTTCTTTATCTATGTTATGTTCTATGGCAAGTCTTTTAGCCTCTTTTGCAACCTGTATAGAATGTTTAAATCTTTTTTCTATAAGGTTTTCTTTTAATTTATTTATTTTATTTTGGTATTTTCCAAAAAAATCTGTATTATATAAATTATTATTATAGATATATTCTTCTACTCTTTTAGGTAACAAATAAGTAACTGTTTTTTCTTGTTCTATCCTTTTTCTTATATTGGTAGAAGATATTTCAAGCATTGGAGTTTCACAAAAATATATTTTATCTTTATAATTTTTTATTAAGCTTTCTGTATGCTCATCTAAAATATAGTTAGGTCTTGTTGTAACAATAAATTTACATAAATCAAAAATTGCATCTGGTTGTTTCCAACTATACACTTGATTTATTGTATCCGTGCCTGTTATAAAATAAATTTCTACATCTTGGTTACATATAGCTTTTATCTCTCTTAATGTATCTATCGTATATGTTGTTTCGTCCCTGTTAATTTCTATATCTGATATAAAAAAATTAGGGTTATCTTCTATTGCAAGCTTTACCATATTGTACCTATGCATAGCACTAGCTATATTTATATCTTTTTTATGTGGTGGCTCTCCTGTTGGTATAAACACTACTTTATCTAAATTATATTTTTCTAAAACATAATTACTTGATAAAAGGTGTGCATAATGTATAGGATTAAATGTACCTCCCATAATACCTAATTTTTTTATATTTTTAAAATAATCCATAAAAAATTCACTCCAAGCTATATATAAAATCTCCATAAAAAGTCTTTAGCTTCTTCTGCATAGTCTATATTTATTCTTTTACCTGTTTTTATAAGGCTTGTATCAAAATCTTTATTATTTAATATGTATATTTCATTAGATAATATACTTTTTTCGTTAAAATATTTATCTATATTAAGCCCTTTACAAAGCTTGCCAGGTCCATTTAAAAAGTTTTTCTTTTGATAAGTGCTAAGCTCATTATAAGGCTTATTGTATCTTAATATGCTTAGCTTTTCTATATTTTCTATTGGCTCTGCCCCTCTTATTAAAACAGCCGAAGGCTTATTTATGGCATCGGTAATAACATTAAAACAGTAGTACATACCATATATTAAATATACATATATAGTACCACCCTTTAAATAAAAAGTTTTTGTTCTTTCTGTTATTTTCCCACCATAAGCGTGGCAAGCTTTGTCTATATCTCCCAAGTAACTTTCTGTTTCTGTTATTTTTACTATTATTCTTTCATTGCCTAGCTCTCTAACAAGATATTTACCAATTAGTTCTCTACCAACTGTTAGTGCATCTCTTGTAAAAAAATCTTCTGTAAGTCTATCCATAGCTAAGAAAGTTTTTCTATACCTTTTTTTATTCTTTCTAAAGTTTCTTCTTTGCCAAATATCTCTGCCATTTCACTAGCTCCACAAGGAGAAGATGCTTTGCCAGATAAAGCTGTTCTAATAGGCCATAAAACTATACCATTTTTTACTTCCATTTTAGATACTAAGTCCATCATAGCACTATATATGCTATCATTATCCCAATTTTCTAAACTTTCAAAAATAGGTAATATATTTTTAAGCACTTGTAAAGATATAGCCTCGTCTGTTTTCATTTTTTTATGGATATAAAGCTCTGTGTTATAATCTGGTAATTCTTCAATAAAATCTACTAAATCTGTTATTTCATTTATAGTACCTATTCTGGTTTTTATATGCTCTGCTATTTTTTTAAGGTTATAAGGTTTTGTTATAATATTTTTTAAAACAGGCTCTGACATTTCAAAAAATCTATCAAAATCCATTTTTTTAATATACTCGCCATTAAGCCAAGTAAGTTTTACTATATCAAATATAGCAGGAGATTTGCTAAGCCCTTTTATATCAAAATTTTGTATAAGCTCATCTAATGTAAATATTTCTTGATTATTAGATGGAGACCAACCTAAAAGAGCAATATAGTTTACTATTGCCTCTGGTAAATATCCCTTTTCTATTAAATCTTGAAAAGATGCGTCACCATTTCTTTTAGATAATTTTTCTGTTTGATTTTTCATAACAGGTGGTAAGTGAATATAAGTAGGTATATCCCAACCAAAAGCATCATATAAAAGATTATATTTTGGTGTAGAAGACAAGTATTCAGAACCTCTAACAACGTGTGTTATATTCATTAAATGGTCATCTATAACATTTGCAAAATTATAAGTAGGTAACCCATCTGATTTTATTAGTATTTGGTCTTCCATTTCGTCATTTTCTACTGTTATCTCTCCATACACTTCATCTACAAAAGTAGTTTTACCTTCTTTTATTTTTTGTCTAATAACAAAAGGTAGATTTTGTTTTAATTTTTCTTCTATTTCTTCTTTAGATAGTGATAAACAATGTCTATCATATTTAGCTATACCATCGTTTCCTTTTAAAGTATCAAGCCTTTCTTTATCACAAAAACAATAGTATGCTTCGCCTTTTGCTACTAATTGTTTAGCATATTCTAAATAATTGTTTTTTCTTTCACTTTGTATATATGGGCCATATTCTCCACCAATGTCTGGACCTTCATCGTGGTTAATACCCGCCATTTTAAGTGTTTTATAAATAATGTCTGTTGCACCTTCTACTAATCTTCCTTGGTCTGTATCTTCTATACGAAGTATAAATTTACCATTATTAACTTTTGCTATTAAATATTCATAAAGAGCCGTTCTAAGATTTCCTATATGCATATACCCAGTAGGACTAGGTGCAAATCTTGTTCTAACCATAGTATCCTCCATTTTATATTAATTCATTTATTATTCAATATATCATAACATTTTTATCAAAAAAAATCAACATTTATATCAAACTTTGTACTTAAAAACAGGTATTCCTAAATATTTTTTCCATAAAAATTAATATAAAAACACATATATAATT
>NZ_CAUWHO010000009.1:0-72211 GCF_963558545.1 uncultured Tyzzerella sp.
ATAACTCTGACTTTACTTTTTTCGTATTTTATATACAAGTGTGTGTTCACTTTTTAAATCTTCGGGTTGTTTAATTCACTTTTTGATTATTTAGTTTTCAATGTTCAATATAATTAATTTTGCCGCTTCCAATTTTTCTCTTTTCCTTAGCGACTTGTTTATAATATCATATAATTTTTCTTATGTCAACACTTTTTTTAATTTTTTATTTTATGATATAGTATATGCCTACTAAAAAATATAAAAATAATATAAAAAACAAATATAAGATATAATTACATTATAAATTATATCTTATATTTACTATACACTATTTTAAAGAGTAACTTATTTTTTACTTTAAAAACTTAAACTTAACACTTAAAAACTTCTTATGTTGTAACTATATTTTATCTTAAACTAAATTTTATTTACATAATCTTTATCAATTACTTATAATTTATACTAGAAAATATATAATATTAATTACTACTTTTTTCAATTTTAATTAGTTTTGGTATTGTTTCTCCTTTAACATATGTAAATATAGCCTCATTTCTTGGGATTTTATATACATTATTCAAGCTTGTATAATCAATATCAGCAAGCGGATATCTAATATAGAAGTAGCTTTCAATTTTATCTTTTTTACAGAATATAAATAATGACTGTCCATCACCATATTTTATTGTACTATTCTCCAATCTATTAATATTTATATTAAAATGTTTTTTAATATATTTTGAATCACTATATGGTGGAATTATAATTAATGTATCCCATTCACCATCTACTAGCTCGCTAAAGTTAATTTCATTTAACTCCAGTATTTTTTCTTTAATATCATTTGGAATAGGTGTTTCTTTAATCAAATAGCTGGAATTATACCATACATATAATCCATATAAAAAAGAAAATAATATACATATAAAGATAAAAATTTTTTTATAAATTTTCATATATAATTCCCCTTTCTTAAAGGTCAGATTTGTAGTAATTTGTTTTAATCTAATTTTCCAAGATTATATAATTATTTTCTATAAATAACCTAACTATAAAAACTAATACCCATATTTTTTACTATATTTTTTTATAAAATAAATAGACATTATTAAAGCTAATATTTCTGAAACTGGTACAGAAAGCCAAAGCCCGTTTATATTAAATATTAATGGTAATATAAAAATAGTTGCTATTAAAAATATAAATGTTCTACAAAATGAAATGATAGCAGAAATCTTACCATTAGATAAACTAGTAAATAACATACTAGAAAATGTATTTATTCCAACAAACAATAAAGCTATAGAAAATAGTTTGTTACCATTATAAGCTAGTTCAAATACTTTTGAGCTTTCGCTAGTAAATATACTTACTAATTGTTTTGAAAATGTTATTGAGCATATAGTAGAAAGTATAGATACAAAAATTATAAATACTAAACTAATATTTTTAAGTTTTTTTAGTTTATCCTTTTCGTTAGATCCGTAAAAATAGCTTAACATAGGTGCAATCCCAAACATATACCCTGTGTATAATGCACTCATAAAACCAAAAACATAAAAAGTTATTGTACTTGCCGATATTCCATTTTCTCCTGCATAATGCAACATTCTAGCATTAAATAATAGCATAACTATACCACTTACAAAATTTGTTGCAAATTCAGAAACACCGTTACTTATTGTTTTAGTCAATGTATTTAATCTAAATTTAGGTAATATAAAGTGAATAGATTGTTTTTTACCTATAAATCCTTTTAAGAGTATTAAACAAGGTATTAGCATTCCTAATCCACTTGAAATAGATGCTCCAAACATACCCAAATTAAAAACTTTAATTAATAAAAAGTCAAATACTATATTAAATATACCCCCAAATATAGCACTAAACATCGCTAATTTAGATTTTCCTGATGCTAAAGTGTAAATTTGTAGACTAGAAAAAAGTACCTGTGGTATAATGAAGAAACTATATGCAAATAAATACTGATTTGAATACGTTGTTACAACTTCATTCGCCCCAAATAAATATACTATATTATCATAAAAAAACATCATAAATATTGTAATAATTATACCTATAAAAGTTGTTATCAAAATAAGCATTGAAAAATCTTCTCTTGCTTCTTTTTCTTTTTTCTCTCCCATTTTTTTCATAATAATAGCATTTCCACCAGATGAAAACATAGCCCCTAAAGCTATAAAAAAATTAAATAATGGTGAAATCAACGTTAGAGCAGAAAGTGCATCATCTCCTATTATATTTGATATAAATATTCCATCTATCATAGAATATGATGCTTGAATTAATACCATTATCATCGTTGGTATTACATACAGTAAAATATTTTTAAAATTAATATCCTTATTATATACTTGTTCATTCATAAAACTAATCTCCTTTTTTAATTTATTCAAATAAATTGTAATCCTTTCAGTTACTGTAAAGTCAATAGTTTTATTTAATTAAATTTATTATTTATATATTTTTACAATAAATTTTGTTTATTAATATCAATTTTTCATATTTTATTTTCTAAACATATTCTTGTATTTATTATTATTTGTTTTATATAATAAATACAATTTTATTATATAAAACAAATTTATCTGTGTCAATAAATAGTTCCTAAAGTATACTTAAATTAAAAAGGCTTACTAAAGTATTTAAACCTTAATAAGCCCTTTATTTTAATTATTAGCTTCTGCCTTTTTATTTGAAAATTGTCTACCCTCGTGGTCCATATAGTAATTTTCTTTATGTATTAACTCTCCTATTGGCACTACATCATATCCCTTATCTTTTAAACCTTTTAATATAGTATCTAAAGAATCTGGTGTGTATTTTGCATCATTATGAAATAACATTATAGAACCATTCCCTAAATGTTTATGATTTAAAACTTGGTTTACTTCGTGTTCAACACCATATTCTTTCCAATCTAAACTATCAATATCCCATTGTATTGTATGATAGCCAACTTCATTAGCAGCCTTTAATACAGTATCATTATATTCTCCAAAAGGTGGTCTATATAAATTCATATCATATCCTAATAAATTTTTTATTTTATTATGTACTTCCATTATTTCATTTTTGTTCTGCTCTAGACTTATTTTGCTGCCATGAGGGTGTGTATTACTATGGTTTCCTATTTCGTGTCCTTCTTCATATATTTTTTTAACTTCTTCTGGATATTTATCTATCCAATAACCACACAAGAAAAATGTAGCTTTAACATTATTATTTTTAAGTATAGTTAAAAGCTCATCTGTATCATCAGCACCCCAAGCAGCATCAAAACTTATAGCCACCTTTTTTTCATCAGTATCTACACAATAAATAGGCAAATTTTTTTTAGCAGGTTGTGGTTGTGCAGATACAGTAGCTGTCTCCATATTTTTTTGTACAATAGGTCTAAATGTCAAAACTAAAGAAAAGCAAAGTATAGCTAATATAGCAAAGTATTTTAAATTAGCATTTTTTAACCCTTCTAATATTTTTTTAATTATTCTCATAATATTCTCCTTTATATATATTTATATATAAATATTATTAATCCCATATAAACTTTATTCTAAATTTATTAAAATATAAATTATATACTAAACTGTAACAAATACACTAGTTTAATATTAATTGTATTTCTATTTTTCGTTGTTAGTCCTATATATAAAATCTTATTACACACCAAAATAAGAATACATATATTTCTGTATTCTTATTTTTATTTATATCAATTAAGGTATGACTTATTTTTTCAAATAAAAAAATAAACAAGTTTCAAGTTTTATTTTTTATGCCGAAAAAATTCATTAAATACAATTAAGATATTCCTGTATATTTTTAATTTATTATAAATTAATTTTGTGTATTTTACTTTATTTATAATTAATGTTACCGTTATCTTAATTTAAATACTATAAAATTTTTATTAGGTAAATTAAATATTTATGCTAAGTATCTATAATTATAATATAGTGCTTTCACTTCCAAAAAATGTTGAATAAACATATTAAACTATTTCATTAGGTACAATAAAAACACATATTATATACATAAATAATAAAACTCCAAAATATGCAAATAAAATCAAAAATAAAATTCTAACCAAATTGGAATCTATATTGTAATATTTACCAATACCTCCACATATTCCAGCAATTTTTCTATCATAAAGACTTCTTGTAAATTTTTTCATAATTCTCCCTCCTTAGTTACTACCATCTATAATATTATTATCCGTAGGTATTATAGCCGACATTATAAAATATGCTATAATAGGATATATACCTAAAGCAGTTAAAAAAAACACTATAAATAATACTCTTACTAAAACTGGGTCTACGCCAAAATATACTCCTAAGCCTCCACAAACACCACTTATTACTTTTTCATTGCTTTTATACAATCTTTTCATAAAATTTATCCTCCCATACATTAATATTATCTTTTTCTGCCATCTATAATAATATATACGAGGTAAAATAAATTTTGTTTATTCATAACCTAAATTACATAATCCTTTTTTAGCAAAACTAAAGCTATCCTTACCACAAATTATTATATGGTCTAAAACTTTTATACCAACGTGTGACAAAGCATTATTAATTTTTATAGTAACATCAACATCAGCATTAGATGGCCTATTATTTCCATTTGGGTGATTATGCCCTATTATAACAAATGAAGCATTATGTAAAAGAGCATCACTCATTACCTTTTCCATATAAATGTGTGTGTTGCTTGTAACTCCATCACTTATTTGTACTATCTTTTTAAGTCTTTTATTAAGGTCTAGGCATATCATATAAAAACTTTCAAAAGACTTTCCTATTAAAGCTGCCTCAAAATAGCTATGTGCAATATTAAAAGAATTTATTAAAGGTCTATCATTGTCAAGACCACTGCTTAAAAATTTTCTAGCAAGATGAAGTACCATAGATATTAAAACAGCTGTTGTTTCAGATACCTTACATCTTTTAGCAATTTCTTCTGGTCTTGCGTTCATTAAAGTATATAGACTACCATATTCATCTAACAATTTATGAGCAAGTTCGTTAGTATCTCTCCTTGGGATAGAGTAAAATAATAAAAGCTCTAAAACTTGATGTTCTTCAAAACTGTCTAGGTTACCATCTTTTATAAATCTTGCTCTAACTCTATTTCTATGATTTGCGTGTAAATTTTTACTCATTAATTAAACTCCTAAATTTATATTAGTAAAAATATTATACTTTATTTTTTAAATTTGTCTAGTTCTTTTAGTAAATATTCATTCAATACTTTTATATAAGTACCTTTCATACCTAAAGAACGTGTTTCTATAATTCTTGCACTTTCAAACTTTCTAAGTGCATTAACTATAACAGACCTTGTTATGCCTGCCTTATCAGCAATTTTACTAGCTACAACAAGGCCTTCTCCATTTTCTATCTCTTCAAAAATACTTAATGCTGCTTCTAGCTCAGAATATGATAAGGTTGATATACAAGTTCTTATATTTTGATGTTTTGTTTGTTTTTCATTTGTTTCTATAATTTTATAGTTCCATATTAAAAGTCCAAATAAACTTGATATGTATTCACATAATGTAGATATATCACTATCAAAACAATCATCTTTTCTATATATAATAATATTTGCCAATTTTTCTTTATACATATATATGGGTAAAAATAACCCATACATATTTTTTAAAGCATCTCTATCAAACCTTGTAGTATATAGATTATCTAAAGTTATATTAATTTTTATTTTTTCAATATTTTCTAGCTGTTTTGATATTTGCGTTTCTATAATTTTTTCATTAGAAATTTCATTTTTTAATGCAAAAGATGAAAAATTATTATTTATTTCGTAAAGTACATTTCCGTAAGTATCTAATATAAGTATATCGCTATTTAAATATTCACAAATTTTACTGGAAAAAAACATTAAAACATCATCTTCTTTAGAGATATCTCCCATTGTAATATATAAAGATTTTATTATTTCTTTTAAATCCATATTTAATTTAATATCCTCTCTATACTATTTTTCTTCTTTTTCTAAATAATATCCACAGTCATCATTACTACAACAAATTATTTTTTTCTTAGTTCCTTTTTCTATTAAAAAGCTATTACATTTTGGGCATCTTTCTCCTGTTGGTTTGTTCCAAGACATAAACTCACATTCTGGGTTATTTTCACACCCATAAAATTTTCTACCCTTTTTAGTCTTTTTAATAAGAACTTTTCCACCACATTCTACACAGGTTACGCCAGCTTCTTCATAAAAAGGCTTAGTGTTACTACATTCTGGAAAGTTAGGACAAGCTAAAAACTTGCCAAATTTACCATATTTTATAACCATATTAGCACCGCATTTTTCACATAATATATCTGTTTTTTCATCTTCTATTTCTATATGCTCTATCTTTTCATAAGCCTCTTCTATTGTACTTTCAAATGGAGGATAAAATTCTCTTAAAACTTCTTTCCATTCTATATGACCTTCTTCTATTTCATCTAGTTTGTTTTCCATTTTAGCAGTAAAATCTACATTAATAACATTTCCAAAATTATTTTTAATAATATCATTTACTATTTCTCCAAGCTCCGTTTTATAAAAAACTTTTTGTTCTTTAGTAACATAATTTCTAGCTGTTATAGTAGATATAGTAGGTGCATAAGTACTAGGCCTACCTACACCTATTTCTTCTAAAGTTTTTATAAGTGTAGCTTCTGTATATCTAGCTGGAGGTTGTGTAAAATGCTGTAAAGGTTTAATTTCCTTTATTTCTAATTCTTGATTTTTGTTAATATCTGGTATTAAAATATCTTCTTCATTTTCTTTTGCTTTTTCTTCATTTTTTTTATATACTTTTAAATAACCTTCAAAATCTAATAAAGACCCAGTTGCTCTAAAATCATATCCATTAGCCTTTATTTTTATTGTTTTTGTTATATAACTAGCTGGTGTCATTTGGCTAGCCAAAAAGCGTTCCCATATAAGCTTATATATTTTATATTGCTCTGCAGATAAAGATTCTTTTATACTATCTGGAGTTCTATCTGTATAGGTTGGCCTTATAGCTTCGTGAGCATCTTGAGTTTTACCTTTAGCTTTATATTTTCTTCTTTCTTTTTCAAAAAATTCTTCACCATAATTAGATATAACAAAATCCTTTGCTTGCAAATAAGCCTCATCTGATATTCTAACAGAATCTGTACGAATGTAAGATACAAGACCAACTGTACCCTCACCTTTAATGCTTATACCCTCATAAAGTTGTTGTGCAATAAGCATTGTTTTAGATGATGCATATCCAAATATTTTAGATGCTTCTTGTTGCAGTGTACTTGTTGTAAAAGGAGGTAAAGGATTTTTTTGTCTTTTACCGTTTTTAACATCATTTACTACAAATTTGCTATCTTTTATACCTTTTAAAATTTCATCAACTTGCCCTTCAGATGATACTTCCATTTTTTTATCATCTTTACCATAAAATTTAGTTTTTAATACTTTATTTTTTTCAGCTTTTAAATCTACATCTATTGTCCAATATTCATCAGGTATAAAGTTTTCTATTTCGTCATCTCTGTCACAAATTAGCCTAAGAGCAACAGATTGTACCCTACCAGCACTAAGGCCTTTTTTTATTTTTTTCCATAATAAAGGGCTTATTTTATAACCTACTATTCTGTCTAATGCACGTCTAGCTTGCTGTGCATCAACAAGGTTCATATCTATTTCTCTAGCCTCTTTTATAGATTTTTGTACAGCATTTTTTGTTATTTCATTAAAAGTTATTCTATATACGTTTTTATCGCTATTTTCGTTTAATTTTAAAGCATATAAAAGATGCCAGCTTATAGCCTCTCCCTCTCTATCAGGGTCAGTTGCTAAATATATTTTATTAGCAGTTTTTACTTCCTTTCTAAGCTTTGCTAAAACTTCACCTTTACCTCTTATAGTAATATATTTAGGTTCAAAATCATCTTCTATATTTATACCCATTTCGCTTTTAGGTAAATCCCTAACGTGCCCCATTGTTGCTTCTATTTTATAATTGCTGCCTAAAAATTTTTTTAAAGTTTTAGCCTTGGCAGGTGATTCTACTATAACTAAATTCTTTTTAACCGCCATATAATATAAATCCTCCTAAAATTAGTTATAAAGCCTTTATATATTTTTGTCCTGCAAGTTTTTTAATATACCCTTTAAGCTCTAGCATAGTTAAAACATACTGTGCTGTTTGTATATTTATTTTAGCCTTTACAATTATTTCATCTATGGTAACAGGACCTTCTTGTATACAAGCATATACTATTTTTTCGTCTGGTGCAAGTAAATTTTTTATATTTTCAGATTTTTCTATGTTATTATTAATATTTTTATCATTTTTATTGTATTTATGTAGTATACCTAAATTTGACAAAATGTCATCTATATTAGTTAAGGGAAAAGCACATTCTTTTATAAGATTATTAGTCCCTTCACTCATAGGGCTATTTATATTACCTGGTATAGCAAATATATCTCTTCCTTGCTCTAATGCTTGCCCAACAGTTATTAAAGTTCCACTTTTTTTACCAGATTCTACAACTAATATAGCATCGCTCATACCACTTATTATTCTATTTCTCATTGGAAAATTAGCAGGATAAGGAGGTGTTCCAATAGGAAATTCGCTTATAACACACCCATTTTTTATTATATCTTCTCTAAGAGCTAAATTTGAAGGTGGGTATACTATGTCTAAACCACAACCTAAAACTGCTATTGTTTTTCCACCACCATCAATAGCCCCTTTATGTGCCATAGAATCTATACCCATAGCCATACCACTAACTACTACAATATTATTTTCTCCAAGCTCTTTTCCAAACTTGTAGGCATTCATAGCACCATATTGTGTACATTTTCTTGCTCCAATAACACCAACCTTGTTATTTAAATCGTCTGGCATATTTCCTAGCATATAAAACCCAAGTGGTGCATCTGGTATTTGCTTTAGAATATTGGGATAATCTTTATTATTTTGAGATACAAATTTGAAATTATATTTTTTCATATGGTTAATGTAATTTTCTAATATAATTTCATTTTTAACATCTAATATATTATTTATATCTATTCTATTTTTATTACAAAACAATCTAATTTCAGATACATCTGCATAAAAAAAATCTTTTGCTGTTTTAAAATGGTTTAAAATTTCCCATTTTTTCTTTATACTAATACCATCTATTCTAGAAAGCCACATTATAAAATTATCTTCTAGCATAATAAACCTCATTAAAATATAAATTTTCTATCTAAGTTTCTAAGCTGAACTGCTTCTGCTATATGTGTTATACCTATATTTAAGCTCTGCTCCAAATCTGCTATCGTTCTAGCTATTTTTAATATTTTGTGATAAGCTCTTGCACTTAATTGTAGCTTATCAAAAACTCCTTTTAGTATTTCTCTTTCGGCATCTCCTAAAATACAATATTTTTCTATAAGGCTAGCTGTTAACTGAGAATTAAAATATATACCATCATTTTTATATCTTTCTATCTGTATTTTTTGTGCCAACATAACTCTATCTTTTATATCTTTAGAAGATTCTGTTGCCTTTATATCCAAATCTCCATAATTTACAGCAGATGCTTCTACCTGTATGTCTATTCTATCTAATAAAGGGCCACTTATTTTACCTAAATATTTAGATATAGCATTTTGAGAACAAGTACACTTATCAGAATATCCATAAAATCCACAAGGACAAGGGTTCATAGCTGCCACTAACATTAAATTAGCTGGAAATGTCATTGTACCATTTACTCTTGATATAGTAACTTGTCTATCTTCTAAAGGTTGCCTTAATTCCTCTAAAACACTTCTGTTAAATTCTGGAAATTCATCTAAAAATAATACACCATTATGAGATAAGCTAACCTCTCCTGGCTTAGGTAATCTACCTCCACCTACCATAGCAGATTTTGATATAGTATGATGTGGTGCTCTAAAAGGCCTTTTTGTAACAAGTGAATTTTTATTTTGTAAAATTCCAGAAATACTATATATTTTAGTTATCTCTATACTTTCTTCAAAAGATATATCAGGCAATATGCTTGGTATCCTTTTTGCCATCATAGTTTTTCCAGAGCCTGGTGGGCCTACCATAACAATATTATGCATACCTGCTGCTGCTATTTCTAAAGCTCTTTTTACATTTTCTTGCCCTTTTACATCTAAAAAGTCAAAATTATTAATAGGTGTATTATTTTTCAATAAATTGTAAATATTAATATTTACAGGCTCTATTTTTTTTATACCATTTAAATGTTGTATAAGCTCTAATAAGTTTTTTACACCTACTATTTCTACATTATCAACTAAACCTGCTTCTTCTATATTATCATATGGAACTATATATTTTTTTATGCCCTGTTCTTTTCCAGTATGCACCATAGGTAAAACACCATTTACAGGCTTTACAGACCCATCTAAAGATAACTCTCCTATTATCATAGTATCTTTAAATGATGTATCTTTTATAACCTCTATACAAGCTAATATTCCTACTGCTATTGGCAAATCAAAAGCAGGACCCTCTTTTCTTATATTAGCTGGAGCCAAATTTATAGTTATTTTTTTAACTGGCATATTTATATTAGAGTTTTTTATAGCTGTTCTAACTCTATCCTTAGACTCTTTAACAGCCGAATCTGGTAGCCCAACTATGTCAAAAGACGGTAACCCCTGACTTATATCTACCTCTACAACTATCTCAAAACCATCTATCCCTATTAATGTGGACGATAGAACTTTTGAAAACATATTACCCCTCCCAATTCCATATGTTAATAGTATTATTTTATATATATTAACAGTATTTTTAAAATTTTTCAAATGTTTTTTATTTTTACTTGATTATTTTTATAATAAAGTATATAATCTTTTTATTGATTTTTATTAAAAAGGAGGATTTTACATTGATTTATGTACAATACCTAATATTAGCAGGATTTGTAGTTTTTTTATCCATATTCTTATCAAAATATGTAGATGCTTTAGATAAAAAGACAAATCTATCTGGTGCATTTATTGGTGGTGTTTTGTTAGCGGCAGTAACCTCTTTACCAGAATTTATAACAAGTCTAACAGCTATTTTTTCTTTAAACCAACCTAACCTTGTGCAAGGTAATGTTTTTGGAAGTAATATATTTAACCTTACTATAATAGGTGCTTGTATTTTGTTATTCCCTAAAAGATTTAAAAATTCTTATTTATCTAAAAGCCATTTACTAACAAGTATATTTACAATTATTATATTTTTTATATGCCTTTTAGGTATGAAATTTAATTATAGTATAAATTTAGGATTTTTAAATGTTAGCTACGCATCGATTATTATTTTAATACTATATGCAATAAATATAGCAAAATCTAATGATAATACAAGTGATGATAATACAGATACCATTGATGATAATATTGTAAATTTAACTGTAAAACAAATAATATTTAGATTTGTTGTTTGCTCATTATTATTAGTTATATTTAGTGTATTATTAACAAATGTTACAGATAAACTTAACACAAAATTAAACTTAGGTACAACAATTGGAGGTGCTATATTTTTAGGTATAGCAACATCTTTACCAGAGCTTACATCATCTTTTAATCTTGTAAGACTTGGAAATTTTAATGCCTCTTTTGGTAACGTAATAGGAAGTAATATATTTAATTTTACAATATTATCTATTGGAGATATATTTTATTCAAAAGGAAATATATTTTCACCAGATAAACAATCATTTAATATTATAATTTGGGGTATTATATCTACAATTATAGTTATATCTACCCTATATACTAAAAAAAGTGAAAAAACTTCTATGTTTTTAGGTTTACTAATTATAATATCATATATTTCTAGCATACTATTTTCTATATAAAAAGTTAAGGTATGGGCTAGCCCATACCTTAACTTTTTATATAGAAAACTAATACTAATTATTATTTTTAAAAAATATAAATTAAAAATAGCTATGACTGTCTTTCTTTTTTCCTAAGGTTTTTAAATTTATACATTTTTTCATCTGCCTTTTCTAATATTTCTTCAACAGATAGTTTTGTTTCTTCATCTATATAAACAACTCCATAACTAATAGACATATCATACTCTTTATCGCTATTTTCCAATATTTCATTTAATTGGTTTAATTTACTCTCTAAAATTCCATCTTTACATTTTGGTAGTATAGCTATAAATTCATCTCCACCTATACGACATATGACATCTGTATCTCTAGCTAAAGTAACTATTTCTCTTCCTATAAATTTTATGTATTCGTCACCCTCCAGATGTCCTAAATTATCATTAACTGGCTTTAGTCCATCCATATCTATCATACCTATGCTAAAACTCTCTTTTTTTGCTAACATAGAATACAAAATTTTTAAGCAATACCTTCTATTAAATAGACCTGTCAGCTCATCTTTAAATGCCATATTTTCAAGCTGTTCTTTTTTACCAACTTCTGATGTTATATCTGTAATAAAATGTACATATGCTATTGTATCATTCCATTGTATTAAAAAGGACTTGCAATGAAAAATTTTTTTATTATATTCATAATCAAACTCAAAATTAACATTATCATCTCCAATACTAGAGTACTTTATAATTTGAGCTAATATACCATCTCTGTTTGTATTTTCTTTTATATCATTATCAATATCATCAAATAACACTCTTGCTGCTTGATTTACATAAATAATATCTCCACTGCTTTTTTCTGTAACAATTATCCACTCTTGCAAGCTATCCATAATTGATACCATCAAATCCATACTCTGCATTAAGGCAGTAGTTCTAGACCTAAGTTTATTTTCTCTTTCCTCTAATTGCTCAATCATTTTATTAAATGCACTTGAAAATTCTCCCAAAAATCCTACTCTTTGTTTATAATCTCCATTTGCAACCTGATTAGCTTGCCAAGTTAAATGCTTAAGTCCAGAATGTAACTCTTTTAAGCTCCCAGATAGAAAGTTATGCCTACTGGGTGTTTGAGCATCTAAATTACCAGCGGCCAAATTTGTTAAAAATTGATTAGACTCAACTATACAATTAGAAAGATAATCTATTGCTTGTTGCAAATTTTCTAGTTCTTTAGTATTTGTCTTTAAATCCTGTGATATAGGTTTATTTAAGATAATATTTTTTATTTGCAAAAACAAACGGTAAATATCTTGTTCTTCCATAAGTTGCTCCTTTTATACTACCAATAATTAAGGTCTAACTTTTGCATCAAATCTACAAACACGAGACCCCATAGCCCAACAATCAATTTCTGTAACTATATAGTCTTTTTTAGTATATTCTTTTAAAATACCTGCTAAAAACCCTTCATCATAATTACAAACAGTTTCCCCTGTTATTGGTAATGCAGAGCAGTCTAAATCCTCACCAATAGTTAGCGTAGCTTCTCCTGTTTCTTCATCAAATTTTTCAATTCTTAA
This sequence comes from uncultured Tyzzerella sp., assembly GCF_963558545.1. NCBI lineage: Bacteria > Bacillati > Bacillota > Clostridia > Lachnospirales > Lachnospiraceae > Tyzzerella > uncultured Tyzzerella sp. Next base: position 13,486 of record NZ_CAUWHO010000009.1, read on the forward strand.
TATACCAATTTTACACTCTTCTAATGTTTTTTGAAATTGGGCTATAAACTCATTAATAAGGTAGGGATAAATCTAACATATGGTTTGCAAATTAAAATCCTGCTAGTTTACCTGCATTTCTAAATACTTCAACAGTTGCTTCATTTCCAAATTTTTTTGCAATTTCATCTTTTATTGTAAATTGGAATAGTCTATAAATAAACACTGGCATTTCTTCGCCAAGATTTTTTCTCCCATCAATAACATCTCCTATAGAATCCCATAAAAACTTATTTTCATCAAACTCCTCAAAAATATTAAACATACCTTTTCACTACCTCATAGTATTATTAATAAATATATTGTATTGATATATATAATAATACATTTTTACATAAAAATCAATCTATAATTTATTAATAGTATATTAAATTATAAGTTTATTTAATAAATATTATTGTAAAATATTATCTATAATATCCATTACACTTTCCATTAAACTTTTTAATTTATTATCTGCTTTACTATTATCTTCTTCTTCTACACCAAAGTATATTTTAATTTTTGGTTCTGTACCAGAAGGTCTAACACAAAACCAAGATTTATCATTTAATGCAAAATATAATACATTAGATTTTGGTAAATTAGTACCTGATAAGGTATTGTCAACTATATTTTTTATTTCTCCTAATTTATAATCCCTAGTTTCTACTACTTCTGCACCATTTACACTTGTAGGAGCTGATGTTCTTAAATAAGTCATTATTTTATCCATATCTTTAAGCCCATCTATACCTTTTAATGTAATAGATTTTATATCTTCTTTAAAATACCCATATTTTTTGTATACTTCTTGTAACCCTTCATATAAAGTTATGCCTTTATTTTTATAAAATGCTGCCAGTTCACATATAAGCATAGTAGCAACTACGGCATCTTTATCTCTAGCATATGTTCCTGCTAAACAACCATAACTTTCTTCAAATCCAAATATATATTCATTAGAGCCTGTTTGTTCAAATTGTTTAATTTTTTCTCCAATAAATTTAAATCCTGTTAATACATTAAAATAGTCCATATTATAGCTTTTAGCTATTTTTTCTGTCATATTAGAAGAAACAACTGTGGATACTATTGCACCTTTACTAGATAATGTGCCTTTTTGTTGTTTTTGGCTAAGTATATATTCTGTTAATAATACTCCCATCATATTACCAGATAATACTACATATTCGCCTTCATTATTTTTTACAACAGTTCCTACCCTGTCTGCATCTGGGTCTGTACCAACTATAATATCTGCACCAATTTCATCTGCCAATTTTAATGCCAATTTAAATGCATTAGGGTCTTCTGGGTTTGGATAAGAAACTGTGCTAAATTTACAATCAGGAAGTTCTTGTTCTTTTACTACATTAACATTTTTAAAGCCTGCTTTTTCTAAAATACGTCTTACTGGCTTATTTCCTGTTCCGTGTATAGGTGTATAAACTATTTTTAAATCACTAGATTTTTCTATTACATCTTTATTTACTAATTGATTTAATACATTTTCATCGTATTTATCGTCTATTTCTTTACCTATAATGTTAAATAACCCTTCTTTTATAGCTTGTTCTTTATCTAATCTTTTTATAGTTTTAAAATCTTTTACATTGTTCACATAAGATATTATTTCTGTATCTTTAGGATAAGGTACTTGCCCTCCATCTTCCCCATATATTTTATATCCATTGTATTCTGGTGGATTGTGGCTAGCTGTAATCACTACACCTCCTATACAACCTAATTCTCTTATAGCAAAAGAAACCATAGGCGTTGGTCTTAATTCGTCAAAAAGGTATGTTTTTATACCATTTCCATTTAAAACAAGTGCTGTTATTTCTGCAAAATCTTGGCTCATAAATCTAGAATCATATCCAATAGCAACACCTTTTTCTTTAGTATATTCTTTTTGGTCTAATATATAGTCTGCTAGTCCTTGTGTAGCCTTACTAATTGTGTATATATTTACACGGTTAGTACCAGCACCTATAATACCTCTTAATCCACCTGTTCCAAATTCTAACTCTTTGTAAAATCTATCTTCTATTTCCTTTTCATTACCTTTTATATTTAATAACTCTTCTTTTGTTTTACTATCAAAATACTCATCATTTAACCAATTTTCATATATGTCTTTATAATTCATAGTTTACCTCCATAAAATTAATCTAAATTTATATATAAATTATTATATATCTAATATAATAAATATACAAGATTTAATTTATAATTATTATGTAAATTATAAAAATATAATAATACATTTAAACTAATACATTATTAATACTTTTTATAATCTATTAATATTTTTTCGTTCATTTTGTATTATATTTTATGTATTTTTTTGTATTTTTTTGCAATAAAAATTATCACATATATTGACATTCCTTTTATACTAATATATAATGGTTTTTAAGAGAATTTTAATTTTATTACAAGAGGTATATAATGGTAACTTTAAGCATTCTTTATAAGGATAAATACCTTTTTAAAGATTTTTTAAAACATAAAAATTTTAATTTTAATAAACATTGTCTTATTAGAATATATACTGCTATTTGCTCCCCTGAAGAAATAATGCCAATAATTAACGATATAAAAGAAACTATACCAAACTCAAGCATTATTGGTGGTAGCTGTAGCGGTGTTGTATTTAGTGGAGAACAATTTGATACAGAAACTTTAGTAATTATCGAGCAATTTGATAATGCTACTATAATTGTAAATAGACACTCATTTAAAGATAAACATCCTGCTCATGTAGCAAAAGAAGTTAACGATGCAATAGAAGGGTTTAATGTTCCTCTTATGCATATTTTATGTAGTGACTACTATGGTGATGTAACTAAATTTGTAGATTCTTTTAATTCTATAAACCAAACTACAAGGTTGGTTGGAGGTGTTTTAGGAGAGATTTTACCAAAAAATATTCCACCTTATGCCTTTACAGAAGAAGGTGTGTTAGAACAAAGCATAGTAACTGCTAGTATAATAAAAAAAGAATTACATATTTTTGCAGAAGTAAACGTTGCTCACGAGCCTATTAGCCAAGTTTACACCCTTAATTCTTGCGATGGTAGCAACCTATTAGAGATAAATAATACTCCTGCTATAGATTGGTGTAAAAGCCATTTTGGTATGGAAGACTTAAAATCTTATACAGACTGGCAAGAAATTGCTGAAAATGATTCATTGCTTAGATTTCCTTTAATTTTACAGGGTCATAATTCTAATAATATTAGTAGATTTATAAAATACGATTCTAAAAGCCAAAATATGTCTTGCTATTTTTCAAAGCTAAACGAAAATACACAGTTTAAAATAGGATATGTTAACCCTATGAAGTGTGTGCAAGAAATGTATAGAATATGTAGCTCAATAAAAGAACAGCCTATAGAAAGTCTATTTTTCTATTCTTGTCTGTTTAGGAAATTATATTTAAGTAACTGTGCAAAATGGGAAATAAGCCCATTTGGTAAAAATATATGTGGTATATTTTTATTTGGAGAAATTTTTTATGTAAATGGTAAAAATGAATTTTTAAATGGTTCTTGTTGTTTTATTGGATTAGCAGAACAAAACTCTAAAAATATAAACATAGACTTTTCTGTATTTGATGAATTATATAAAATAAAAGATGACAATGAACAATTATTAAATATTGTATTAAAAAAACAAAGTGCTACTATATACGAACAAAACAAAAAACTTCTAGAGAATGTATTATTACACCAAGAATTTTCTAAGCAACGTATTTATATAGATGCCAATTTAGGTATAAATAATAGTATTAAATTTTTAAATGAAAAGCACACTAAAAATTTTAATAAAATATGTATGATACAGTTAGAAAATTCTGACCTTCTTATGTCTAGGTTAGGCAAAGATGAATATTTTGAAATTATTAAAAATGTTATACATTCCCTATCAAAGTTTATAGATAACTACTCTCCATACAACAACAACTATAGTATTTACGCCTTAAATGACAACACTATCTTCTTAGCTGTTGGAAAAACTATGCACGATGATAAATTTGATAAGTTTATTAACGAAATATACAAAAATTTTCAATTTATAAAACTTCCTAATAGAGAAGAACTTATAATCTTTAGATTTGCTATTGTTATTGATGAAAAAAACTTAATAGAATGTGGACTAGAAACTTTACAAAAATGTAAAAGCCTTCAAACATATTTCTTAGTATATAATTCTTCTAACGAAAAAGAAATCCAATTTGATAATGAAATGGAAATTATACAATTATTAAATGAAGTTATAAAAAATAATTGGGTTATACCTTATTTTCAAGGTATGTACGATAACAAAAATAAAGTTATAAATAAATACGAAGCATTAATGCGTATAAGAGATAAAAATGGCAAAATATATTCACCTTATTATTTTATGGATATTGCAAAAAAATATAACCTTTACCCAACTTTAAGTAGAATGATGGTAGAACAAGTACTAGATATTTTTGATAACCTACAAACTAATGTTTCAATCAATTTCTCTGCTTATGATATAAATTCTAAAAGCTTTCAAAATGCTATTTTTAAAAAGCTAGAAAACATAAAAAATAAAGGCAATTTTACTTTTGAAATTTTAGAAGATGAAAATTTTAGAAGTATGGAAATGTTAAAAATATTTATAAAACGTGCTAGAGAACATAATGTAAAAATAGCTATTGATGACTTTGGTACAGGTTATTCTAATTTTATGGAAATATCAAAAATTGCACCAGATTTTATTAAAGTAGACGGAGCTATAATAAAAAATATTGATAGTGATATTATGAACTTTAAAGTATTAAAAACTATTGTATACTTAGGGAAACAACTAAATGCTACTCTAATTGCAGAGTTTGTTGAAAATGAGAGTATACAAAAAGTTATAGAGCACCTTGATATACAGTTTTCCCAAGGGTATTATTTTTCAAAACCAGAACCTTATGAAAATATTAAAGATAACTTAAAATAAATAAAATTAATATTTTTATAAAAATATAAAATAATAAATAAAAGCTAGTTTTTAAATACAACTAGCTTTTATTTATTATTGAAAAAATTTTAAATCTTCTTTTGTTGTTATTTTTATGTTGCTATAACTTCCCTCAACCATTTTAACTTTTACGCCAAAGCTTTCTACAACACTTGCATCATCTGTTACAAATATACCACTATTAATAGCATAATCATAGGCTTCTTTTATTATACTATATTTAAATACTTGTGGCGTACTGGCAAGCCATACATTATCTCTATTAGGCGTATCTTCTATAAAACCGTCCTTACATATTTTAATAGTATCTTTTGCTCTAACCCCTAAAACACAAGCATTATAAATTTTAGTTTTTTCTATTATATTTGTTATTTCATCTTCTGTTATAAAAGGCCTTACACCATCGTGTATAGCTACTATACTATCCTTATCTTTTATATAGTTTATACCATTATATACAGAATTTAACCTCTCTTTGCCTCCTTCTATAACAGCAACTATTTTTTTATATTTGTAAATACCTATTATATCGTCCCTAAAATAATTTATATATTCCTTATTAGTAACTATTATAATTTCATCTATACTACTACAATTTTCAAATTTATCTATTGTGTAGCAAACAATAGGCTTATTATTTATGTTTATAAACTGCTTAGGCATATCACTGTTCATTCTTTTACCTACTCCAGAACAAACAATTACTACTATATTTTTAGACATAATAACTCCTTAATCTTTAAAGTATCTAGAAAAGTTTAATATTAACCCTGTACAAGCCATCATTATTAATAAAGATGTACCACCGTAGCTTACAAAAGGAAGAGGTATACCTGTGTTAGGCATAGTATTAGTAACAACGGCTATATTTATAATAACTTGCACAGCTATCATAGTTGTTATACCTACACATACATAACTCATATAAGATTTAGGAGAATGTATAGCTACTATATACCCTCTCCATATTATCATTGCAAATAATAATATAAATATTATAGCACCAGCAAGTCCAAGCTCCTCGCATATAATAGAAAATATAATATCATTTTGTGCCTCTGGTATAAAGCCAAGCTTTTGCCTACTTTGTCCTATACCAAGCCCAAAAAAACCTCCAGATGCTATTGCATATAAAGATTGTACTGTTTGGTATCCTTTGTCATTTATTACCCCTTCAGCAAAAGGGTTTAGCCAAGCCTGCACCCTAGCCATTCTAAACGTATCTCCAAATATAATAATACCAGCTATACCAAGTACACCAAATAGAACCATAGGTACAAAATATTTTATTGTAGGAGATGCTACAAATATAATAGACATACCTATAACTGCCATTATTATAGCTGTACTAGTATTTTCTATCAAAACTAAGCCTGTTGGTATAGCTATTATAAAACAGCATTTTAAAAAGCCTTCCCAAGTATTTAATATATTTTTATTATCTGATACATATTTTGATAAATATAATATAAGCCCAACTTTTGCTACCTCTGATGGTTGAAACTGTATAGGACCTATTCCTATCCATCTTTTAGCACCTTTTACTTCTTTACCAATAAATAAAACTAAAACTAAAAATATAATAGATACTATAAATACCATTTTAGATGAATTTTTATAAAATCTCCAGTCAAAATGTATTATTATAGCTACTAAAATAAATCCTATAATAGCAAAAAGTCCTTGTCTTTTAAAAAAATGTAAAATATCATTAAAATCTGTTTTACCTACATAATAACTAGCACTAAAAACCATTATTACACCAAATGAAACTAAAATAATAAGGCTTAGCAAAATTATAGGGTCTATTTTACCTTTATGTATAATTACTTCTTCTATTTGCTCTATCTCAAAACTTCTTATATTGTTACGTTTATTTATACGTTGTCTTTCGCTTTCCCTAAGATGTGAACTTCTCCTAGATGTGGCCAATATAAAATCACTCCTTCAAATCCTTTACGTACTGTTTAAAAATATTACCTCTTTCTTCGTAATCTTTAAACATATCAAAGCTAGCACAGGCTGGTGATAAAAGGACACATTCTCCAGCATTTGCATTTTCATAACAATAATTTATAGCTTCAAAAAAAGTTTCTTTTATTATATAATTATTAAAATTTAATTTTTCACAATCTTTTGCAAGTCTGTCCCTAACTTGCCCTATAATAACAGCTTTAACAACTTTATCTTTAAACTCCTTTATCATAGGTAAAAAATCTGCATTTTTTTCATACCCACCAACTATAAGATATGTAGGCTTTTTCATAGCATTAATTGCTTTTATTGTTGCATCTGTATTAGTCCCTTTAGAATCATTATAATAGTCTACACCTTTTTTGCTAGCAACATATTCTATACGATGCTCCACTGCTTTAAAGGTTTTAATACCCTCTATTATAACATCGGTAGGCACTTTATAACATATACACATTAGTATAGCTACCATAATATTTTCCATATTATGCTCACCTAATATTTTTATATCATCTGTATTTATAAATGGATAATTATCTATATAAATGTAATTATCTTTTAAATATGCTCCATTTTTTATTTGCTCTTTTGTAGAAAAATACATTACTTTAGATTTAGCTTTTGGCTCCATTTTCCTGCACTCTAAATCATCATAATTTAATATTAAAAAATCGTTTTCATCTTGATTTTCAAATATTTTCTCTTTAGCTTTTATGTAATTTACCATTGTTTTATGTCTGTTTAAATGGTCTTCTGTTATATTTAAAACAGATGCTATTATAGGCTTAAATGTTTTTATAGTTTCTAGCTGAAAACTACTAAGCTCTAATGCTACTATGCTATCTTCTTCTAAATCTAGTGCATAATAAGAAAAAGGTACTCCTATATTGCCTGCTACATATGTTTTTTTATAATTTTTTAAAATATGCCCTAAAAGACTTGTAGTTGTTGTTTTTCCATTAGTTCCTGTTATAGCTATAATAGGTGCTTTGCACACTAAATATGCAAGCTCTATTTCGCTTATTACAGGTATCTTTTCACTAGCATATTTTACAAAATCTAAATCCGTAGGTAGACCTGGACTAATAACCATTAAATCCATACTATCTATAAGGCTATTACTTGGGTTTTTCCCCAAATATAAATTTATATTATTTTCTTTTAAAGTATTTATTTGCTCTATATCTTCTTCAGTTTTTAAATCTTGTATAGTTACGTTTGCTCCTAATTTTTTTAACATTAAAGAAGCACATATACCACTTCTTGCTATACCACAAACAAGCACATTTTTATTATAAAATTCCATACATAAAATCCCCCTATTTTAAAAGAAATTTTTTGTAGCCAAAAATCCTACAAGACAAGCCATAGCAGTTATTATATAAAATACTGCAACAACTTTAACCTCTTTCCAACCACATTGTTCAAAATGATGATGTATTGGTGCCATTTTAAAGAGCCTTTTACCTTTTGTAAGCCTAAAATATCCAACTTGTAGCATAACAGATACAGCTTCCAAAACATATATTATACCAACAATAATAATAAATAAAGGCATTTTCATTATTATTGCTATGCTAGCTACTAATCCACCAAGAGCAAGAGAGCCTGTATCTCCCATAAAAACTTTTGCAGGGTGTGTATTAAAAAGTAAAAATCCAAGTAATGCTCCAACAGCTGCTCCTGTTATAGGTAAAAGAGATTTATTAATAGCTAGTGCATTAAATAAAAAGAATATAACTACTAAAACAGTAACTCCAGATGCAAGTCCGTCTAGCCCATCTGTCAAATTTACACTATTAACTGTCCCTACCATAACAATAAAGAAAAATGGTATAAATAAAATACCAAGTTCTAATGTTTTTCCATTTGTAAAAGGTATATACACATCTGTACCAACATTAGAATAATTGTATAAATAATATAAAAATACGCCTGTAATAATAATCTGTCCTATTATTTTTTGGTATGCCCTAAGTCCTAAAGAACGCTTTTTTACAACCTTTATATAATCATCTATAAATCCTATTATACCATATCCTATCGTAACAAATAATACTGCTATTCCATCTTTATTCCCTTTTAAAAAAAATAATGATGATATAACTAAACTTATTAAAATCATTATTCCACCCATAGTAGGTGTTCCAGACTTTATAAGATGACTTTGAGGCCCGTCATCTCTAACATTTTGCCCAAATTTTAATCTAGTTAAAAATGGTATAATAATAGGGCATAAAAATATATTAATAATAAAAGCTATTAATATTGCATAAATAGCCGAATATAAATCAAACTGCATTGCTTTCTCTCCTTATAATTTTGTCTACCGTATTTTCTAATTTCATACCCCTAGAGGCTTTAACAAGGATAGTATCTCCTTCATTTAATACATTATATATATCTTTAATAAAATCATCTTGAGTTTTAAAATAATTTATGTTAGATTTACTATTTTTATTACTATTTGCACCTTGTAGCATATAATAGCTATGTTCTCCTATAAATATAAGTTCATCTATACCTTTTTCTGTTGCATATTTTCCTACATCATAGTGCATATCGTTAGAATATTCTCCAAGCTCAAACATATCACCAAGTATTGCAACTTTTCTACCTTTTGTAGTAGCTAGCACATCTAATGTTGCTTTCATAGAAGTAGGGTTTGCATTGTATGCATCATTTATTACTGTATATTTATCTACTTTTATAATATCCATTCTCATTTTGCTAGGCTTAAAAGTTTCTAACCCTTCTTTTATTTCATTTTCTTTAAGCCCTAAAATACTACAAACTAATGTAACAGCTAAAGCATTAGATATCATATGCTTGCCAGGTATTTTTAAGTCTAAATTAAAGCTTTTATCAAAGTAATTAATTGTAGCACTTATACCCTCTATTCCTTTTTCTTTTATATTAGTAGCGTAAGCATCTAACGTACTATCTACACTATAAAAATAACATCTACTACTATCTTCTTTTAGTGTATATAGCATATCGTCATCGCCATTTAAAATTTTTATTCCATTAGGTTTTAAGTATTCAAATATTTCATATTTAGCACGTAGTATTCCTTCTCTACTACCTAAATTTTCTATATGAGATACACCTATATTTGTTATCAATGCTATATCTGGCTTTGCTATTTTGCTAAGCTCTCTTATTTCTCCAAAATGGTTCATTCCCATTTCCAAAACAACTACCTGTGTATCTTCTTCAATATTAAAAATAGTTAAAGGAAGTCCTATTTCATTGTTAAAATTGCCTTGTGTTTTTACTGTGTTATATTTTACTGACAAACAAGATGCCAACATATCTTTAGTTGTTGTTTTACCAGCACTACCAGTTAATGCTATTACTGGGATATTAAATAAACTCTTATAATAAATAGCTAAATCTTTTAAAGCATCTTTGGTATCTCCAACCTTTATTACTATATTATCTGTTTTTATATCTTTTTGGCTTAAACAAGCAATAGCCCCTTTTTCAAATGCCACATCTATAAAGTTATGCCCATCAAAATTTTCACCTACTATTGGTATAAACAAATCTCCTTGTTTAATTGTTCTTGTGTCAGTAGATATGTTTTTTATAAAAATATCATCTGTATTAATATTATTATTTATACAACCATTTACAGCTTTTATAACATCTTCTATAAAAATAGGTTTCATTTTATAAATCCTCCAAAGCCTCTTTTGCTACCTCTGTATCGTCAAAATGTATTGTTCTATCTGCAAAAATTTCATAATCTTCGTGCCCTTTACCTGCTATTATAATGCTATCATTAGGTTTTGCTATATAAACTCCTCTATAAATAGCCTCTCTACGTCCTGTTATTTTTTCATAACTACTTGTTATAGGTTTTATCCCTAGCTCTATTTCATCAATTATAGCTTCAGGTACTTCAGAGCGAGGGTTATCTGATGTAACAATAGTATAATCTGATAATCTAGCAGATATTTCCCCCATAATAGAGCGTTTTTTTCTATCTCTATCTCCACCACAACCAAATATAGTTATAACTTTACCTTTTGTAAATTCTCTAACTGCTTTTATTATATTATCAAGTCCATCTGGCGTATGAGCATAATCTACTATTACGTTAAAGCCTTTATCATTAGGTATAGTTTGTATCCTACCAGGTACACCTTTTATACTTTTAATACCTTGTTTTATAATATCTATTGGTATATTTTGCATTAAACAAGCACCTATAACACCAAGAGCGTTATAAACACTAAACCTACCAGGTATATTTAAAATAAAGCTCTCTATGTTATCATTAATTTTTACATCAAATGTTACCTTATCCATAAAATATTGTATATTAATGGCTTGTAAATCACTTTCTTTTTCTATACTATAAGTAAATATTTTACAACTAGCATTTTTTGTTATTTCTTTTGCATATTTATCATCTACATTTATTATTCCTATTTTACACATATTAAATAGTTTGCTTTTTGCATTACAATAATTTTCCATACTTTTATGCATATCTAAATGGTCTTGTGTAAGATTTGTAAAAATACCTATATTAAAGTTACATTCGTCAACTTTATGTAACTCTAATGCGTGAGATGATACCTCCATAACAACGTTATCTACATTATTATTAGCCATTTTACTAAAAAGTTCATTAAGCTCTATTGTGTCTGGAGTTGTACTTGTTGCAAAATCAAAATCTATTTTTTTACCGTTTTCTCTAATCTCAATAGTACCTATAATTCCTACTGTTTTTTTATATTCTAACAATACTTGCTCTAAAAAATATGTTGTGCTAGTCTTTCCGTTAGTACCTGTAACACCTATAAGGTTTATATCTTTAGTAGCATTATTATAAAAATTTTTAGCTATTGTAGCTAAGGCTTCTCTTGTATTTTTTACTTGTAATATAGCTACATCTTTAATTTCACTTTTTTCTATATTGTCTATATTCTCACAAAGTATTAAAGATGCCCCACTTTCTATAGCATTTTTTATAAACTTATGACCATCTACGTTAAATCCTTTTATAGCACCATACATAGAGCATTTTTTTACTTTTCTAGAATCTATTGTAAGATGAGATACTTCAATATTTTTATTTCCAATCAATTGTATGTATTTTAAATTTTTTATTAAATCTCCTAATATCATATATATTACCTCATAAACTTTATATTCTATTTATATTAATTATACATCTAATTTAACATTTTGTGTATCTTTTTTTAAGACAAAATATTTTATTATTTTATATATACAACTATTATCTTTTAATATACCATATTTTTCAATAGTTATCTATAATTATTATAAAATTTTTACTTTAAAGTTTTACAAAATATAAATAGGAATTGTAAAATTACAATTCCTATTTATATTTTATTTATTTACCGTTAATTTTATTTTTAACATAATTTAAAAGAATGTTAGACACCTCTGCACGTGTTACAATCTCTTTTGGTTTTGAAAATATTTCTGAGCTAGAGGATATAATTCCATTTTGTAAAGCCCAGTTTACACTTTCATAAGCCCAAGGAGAAACATTTTCTAAATCTGTATTATTTGTAATTTCTACATATGTTTCATCTCCACTAAGTTTATGAAGCATAACTGCTAATTGTTCTTTTGTTATATGTGTATTTGGAGAAAAGTTTCCATTTCCAAATCCGTTTATAATACCATTATTAGATGCCCATACAACTGCATCTGCAAAATAATCTGATTTGTTTACATCTAAAAATACATTTTTTTCTGTAGCAACTGGCCTATCTTCCAAACGATATAAAACTTCTGCAAACATACCTCTTGTCATAGAAGCTTCTGGTGAAAATTTATCTTTTGTTGTACCAAAAAATAGCTCACGGCTTGTTACAAAATCTACTGATTCGCTATACCAATCATTTTTAGAAACATCTTTAAAGCTTTTGCTATTATCATATACTTCTATTGTTGCACTTTTATCTAGGTTAACTAATAATCCCTCTTCTGTAGCATATGAATATTTAATAGGCTTTTTATTACCATTTTCATCTACAATAAATGATACCATTTTATTACTATTATCAATACCTTTAATAATAACTGTTTGTGGTTTATCATTTGGTATAACTACATTTGAAACTATTTTACCATCTGGTGTTATTTGTGCTTCTGCAACAATTTTAGTTTTATTTTCTGTTGTTTGTACTGTATTTTGTGGTTGTTGTGTTGTATTTTGGCTACTAGAAATAACTGCTCCTCCAGAAGAGAATTGTCCTCCACCTAAACTACTACTAGTAACATTTATGCTACATTTTGCTATATGCTCTCCATTCCTTGTCTTTACAAATATAGTAGCATTACCTTCTTTTTTGGCAACCACTTTAATAGTATTTTCATTAATTTCTTCAATATATACTGCATCTCCTTCTACACTCCAAGAAACTGTTTTGTCACTTGCATTTTCTGGTAACACAGTAGCTTTAATATTAGTGGTATCTCCAACATTAAGATTTATATTATTCTTATCTAAAACAATATTATCTGTATTTATATTATTTTGTATATATTTTGCAACTATATTTACGTTATTAGCTGGCATTTTAAATGTTGTTGTTAAACTATTTGGTGAATTAAATACAACACCACTAGAAGTAGATGTCCATTCTACAAATTCTTTTCCATCAATTTTGTCAGCAACTATTTCAACAATTTCGCCCTCTTTTGCTGTTGTTTTATTAGCTATACCATTTTCTATATTTATTGTATAACTATTGTCTGCATCAGATGGCTCAATAATAAGCTTTCCAGCTACAAAAGTTACATCATAATTTGGGTTTATTCTTTCTGGTAATACGCCAATATATATATCATATTCACCTGGATTTGATATATTATGTTGTTCGTACCCCATTTTAACTGGGCCAATATCATTAACATCTTTAGCATCAATACTATAATGTATATTTAATTCTGGTTTTGTAATATCCATAGGGCTTTGTCCAGCTTTAATTGTTTGAGATTTTGCTGTAACTGTAACAGGTTTTTGTGTTATTTTAAAGTTGGTTGATGTTTCTCCTATAGAGTCTGCAGTATCAATTTTTACACTAATTCTATAATCACCAGCATTTATTGGCTTATCTCCACCAAGACTTTTATTATTTGTTATATCATAAAATTTAACTTGAAATTGGTTATTTTCATACCCATCTACAGACCAAGAATCATATCCATTTCCACTATAAACAATATTAGGTGCATTAAGTTTAAGATTTATTGGTGTTTTATCTGTTATCTTAAAGTTATATTCAATTATTAAATCCTTGTAATTATCATATGTAAGTTCAATAGGAATTGAAAATTCTTTTACATTTATATTATTTTTTAATTTAAATTTTAATATGTTATTATCTACATCTATTGTTGGTACTGTTTCAAAAAGTACATCACTATTAGCTATATTTCCCACTTGTTTAGTTTTAGGTGTAACACCTTTTGGCAAATGTGATGAGAAATTAATACTAAAATCAACTTGATTTGATTTTATAACCTCTGTTGGTTTTATAAGCTCTGATAAAGTTGCTTTTAAGATTTCTACATTTGCTGGCACTCCTGTAAATTCTTGCCCTTCTAATTCGTACCATTTTGCACTATCTCCAGTTAACTTAAGCTCTTTTATATCAGCTATATTGTATATCCCAACGTCTGCTTTAGCAACAGTAGCTTTCCCTCTTAATTTAGCTCCAGCTAAATCATTATTATTCCATTCAACATCTTGTATATTTGTTTCTTTTGTAGTTCCGTCATATACAAAATTTTCTAATACAACATTTTTAATATTATCTTTATTTATTGTAGCCTTGTTTAAAACTACACTAACCTCTTTAGACTGTCCGTTAAGTTCATCACTTCCACCATATGTAGCAGTTACTGTCCCTTGTCCTATTTGTATAATATTGCTTTTTGTATTATATATAAAATGTGCTTGTCCATTAACAACAGGTACTTTTCCTAAAACTTTATCTCCATATTTAAACTCAACTTCATTTTTTTCTACACTACGAGCAAATCTCCTACTATTAGGATTAGCTTTTGCTTTAAATGTAAATTTTATTTCTTCTCCATATGTATATTCTTCTTTATCTCTTGTAAATTCTAAATGAGCATCTACTTTTCCTATTTCAAATTCTTTATTTAAAGTTCCTTTATATTTTCCAATACCGTCAATTTTTACTTTAGCTTTTCTATCTTCAGTTGTTATATTTATATTATTTTCATAAGTTACAATAAAGTCTGTATTTTCTTCTAATGTTTGACCATCTAAAGTAACTTGGATAACAGGTTTAATTTCTTTTCCTGTATATGTTTGTGTTGGTATTTGAGAAACAACTGCATTATCTATTGATTTTGCTCCCGTATTGTCAGGATTTTTATGAACAGTTAAATCCATTTCAGCTTTTTTCATTCCTATTAGTTGTTCTACTGATGAATTTTTAATCTCATCTTCAAAGTCTAGACTTTTATTCTCATCTATCATAAAAAGTACTTTGTACTTGCCTACTAATGATTCAGGTGTAAATGTTGCTGCTTGGAAATAGTATGTTCCATACTTTTCTTGGTCATTTGCAAGGTAAAGTTCTATTTCACTTTCCCAATTTTCAGCCTTATTTTCATAATCTTTAATTGGTATTACAGCAGCATACACTTGTGGATTATATTCTACATTATTTATATCTAAACATTTTATAACGTGTTTATAGTGCTTTGGATTACCATTATCACCATTATTATCTATAAGTTCATTTAAAAATACTGATGTAGGTCCAGACACAATCTCCATACTTCCAAATACTCTATCTTCAGGGGCAATCTCTTTTTCCACTTGCAAGTTATTACCCACTTGTTTAATTTTGTACCCTGTATGTAAAGGGTTTAAAGAAAATTTACCATTACTTTCGTTCTTGCAAATTATATAATCTTTATTTTCTTGTAAATTTCCGGCATCAGCAATAGTATTCCCCCAAGTTTTAAATACTGTTTTTCCAGAAATATTACCATCTATAATAAGTGTATCGTTAGAATCAAGTATTAAATTTCCATTACTTTCAAAATTACCTTTAATTCTTGTTCCAAACATATTTCTAAGGTTTAATGTAGAATCTTTCTCAATTTTAATATTTTTTATTACTGCCCCATCATCAGTAGGAAATGGCTCATAAACTGCATTACCCTTTAACTCTATGTTTTCAACATCTTTTACTTTAATCCCTGTAGTAACTATATCTCTAACTACAAGTGTTGTTTTATCATTACCAAAAATTTCCATATTGCCACTTAGTGAAACACCCTTTGCTCCTCTAAGTTCTATTAAAACATTACCTGTATTTTTTGTAGCGTTTATGCCCTCTCTTACAATTGTTTTATAATCTAAAGAGATAGTTGTATTTCCATTATATGGAACCATACCATAATTACCAGATTCATTACCTGTGTAAATAGCTTTTATTTTTGTATTAGAGTTAGCTCTTTCAACTGTAAATTGAGCGTGGTTACCTATTTTACTTGAGCTAGTATTTTTATATGCTCCTGCATATATTTCAGGTAAAAGTTCATCTTCCTGACTTCCAAAACCACCTAAAGAGCCTCCTGCACCTTTTGTATAACAGTTTACATTTTCAAATATAAGGCTATGACCTGCAAGAAAAATCTCTCTATGCCCTACACCACCAATAGCACTCGAAGATATAAAATTAAGCTCTATATCTTTAAATCTAACATTATCCCCTGTAAGTTGAATAGGAGAACGAAATACTAAGGCTGCATCTGTTCCAGCTTTTCCTTCAATAGTTACATTACCAGGAAATTCTACTGGAATTAAATTATCATCTGCTTGTCCAGATGAGTCGTTTAATACAGTTATTGATTTTGTTACAACTATGTGATTGTTCCCCTTTTTTAATTCCCTCATAAAATCATTGTATGTACTAACTTCAACCTTATTTACTGCATTAATTTTTTCTTCAAATAAATTTTCTTTATTTTTTTCTTTTACTTCTACAACTTCGTTTTCATCATATTCTAATGTATCATCATTTTGTACTAAGCTATCATTTTCATCAACAAAGCTTTTAAACTGTTTTAATTCTTCTTCTGTTAAAAATGATAGTTCATCTTTTGCATATGCAATAGACCCCCCAAAGTGGCTTGATGCCAAAATAACTGCTAATGTTGCAACAAGACTTTTTTTATTTTCCAAAATACCTTTCCCCTTTCAAGTTATGTTTTATATTGTATAATTTTATTAACTTTTTAAAGTTAATATTTAACTTGTAACAATATTTTATATATTTAAATTATATACTGTAACATACTAAGTGTCAATAATTTTACCATTAAATGTAACTGTTATATGCCAAAAAAAGACAAAATTATAAATATACATTTGTCTTTTTTAGTATTAAATAAAATTAATTTAATATATTATATATTTTTTGCATATTAAGATTTTCTCTAAAATTGGTTGCCAATAAATCAAACTCTTTATTTAAATAACTTATATAATTTTCTTCTGTTTTATTATGTAACCTACTTAATAAAAGTTCTTTTGTTTTCATAATACCATTATCTACAAGGCTATCTTCGTCTTCAATATTTATATCAAAATATGGTAATACACCTAAAACATCTTTTTTACAAATATCCTCAATAATACTTACACCATCTTTAAAATATTTAGCATCACCTTTAAATTTATTTATGACAACACCTTTTACAAGGTTTTGTTCATCTTTAGACATAAGATTTATTGTTCCATATAAAAATGCAAAAATACCACCTCTTGATATATCAGACAATAAGATTACTGGAGAATTTACTTTTTTAGCAAATCCCATATTTACAATATCACTTTTAATAAGGTTAAGCTCAACAGGACTTCCTGCACCTTCTATAACAACAATGTCGTGTTCATCACAAAGGCTATTAAATGATATTATAGCTTGGTTAAAAAAATCCCCTTTTATATCCTCATAACTAAATCTATCCATATTACCCTTATATTCACCATTTAAATAAACTTCTGTATTATTATTACTTGGTAATAATAATATTGGATTCATTCTATAATCTGGTTTTATATTACAGGCATATGCACATATAGCTTGAGAACGTGCTATTTTTTTACCATCATTTAGTATGTGAATATTAGATGACATATTTTGTACCTTAAATGGTGCTACATTATATCCATCTTGTGTAAAAATTCTACATAAAGCTGTAGAAAATATAGATTTTCCAACACCAGATGATGTACCTTGTACCATTATTATTTTTGCCATTTTATCACCTATTTTTGTAGCTCTGGATATAATGCCTTAGCTATATTTTCAAAAGCTTGTATAGAATTTTCATTTGCTCTTGCACTTGTATTTTGTTCTATTACATATACTCTATCATTTTTAACTGCATCTATATTTTCCCAACCTGCTCTATTTTTTATCTCTTCAGTTACATTTTCTATATAATCTGCATTAGTTATTATAACACTAGGATTTTTAGCAACTACTTGTTCTTCAGATACTGGTAACCAACCTTCTTGGTCATCAAATATATTTTTTGCACCTAATAAATTAAGCATATCATTTAAAAATGTATCTTTACCAAATGTATAAGCCTCTGGCATAGGAGATGTTTCAAAGTATACACTTATAGGTTCATCTATTTTTAAACTTTCTATTTCTTTTAAAATAGAGTTAATCTTCTCATCATATTCGCTTACTATTTTTTTAGCCTCTTCCTCTTTTTTTGTAACTTTACCTATATATAATATATCTTCTTTTATTCCATCTATACTTGTAGATGTAGGAACAACTGTTACAAAAGCACCCATTTCTACCATTGGAGAAAATGGGTCTGTACCCTTAGATTTACTCATACCAGTACCAAAAATAATATCTGGTTGGATAGAAACTATATTTTCTGCATCTGGGTTCATAATATCAAATATTGGTAAATCTTTGTTTACACCTTCAACTTTTATAGAATATTTATCAACTGCTACAAGATTATCTGTAAGTCCTAAATTTATTAAAGTTTCTGTTATGCTAGGTGCTAAAGATATTATTTTATCTGTTTTTTCTGGTAAAACTATTTCGTTACCTTCTCTGTCTAAAACCTTACCATTGTCTTTATTACTATCTGATGTACTCTCCAAACTTGATGTACTTTGTTTATCATCTTGTTTTGTAGTATTATCACCACAACCAGATAACATAGTTGCTAACATAATAGCAAAAATCAAAATAAGCTTTTTAAAACTTTTCATTACTTATTCCTCCTAAATTTGTTTATAATTTTTATGTTTATTTTTAAAGAATATAGCATACCCTCTGCCATATGTTGGCAACCAATCATAAAAACTTTTATTTTCTTTAAATAAATAACTCATTATGATAGATATTACCCCACTATGACAAACTATTGCTACATCTCTAATATCATTTTTTATACAATGTTCAATTAAGTTATTAAACCCTTTAATAACTCTGTTTTTAAACTGCTCTTTGCTCTCACCATTAGGTACTTTATTTTTTTCTATATCTGTAATCCAATTTTGGTAATTTTTATTATTTTTTAATTGCTCATAACTTTTAAGCTCAAATTCTCCAAAATTCATTTCTTTAAAATGTTCATCTATTATGTAATCTACATTTCCAAATAATATATTTAAAGTTTGTGTAGTTCTTTTAAGGCCACTTGTTATAAAAAGATTAGATTTTTTATATTCTACTTTATTTTTTAATAATTCAAGCTCTCTTATACCATCTTTACTTAGCTCTATATCAGAAAAACCATAATACAATTTTTGCTCATTAGCATAAGTCTTTCCGTGTCTTATTAAACTAATTTTTATTTTAACTCCATTGGTATCCCACAAAATAATCTAACCACCTTATCGCTGTTTTTTGATATTATAGATAGACAATGCCCTATATTTTCTCGAAAAATACGCATCTCATAATCTATTGGTACTATACCACAGGATATATCTTCACAAGTTATTATTTTATCTTTAAATTTATCTATATTAGCTTTTATGTAAAATATAGGGTCTTTATTATTTTTTATCATAGCAAAAATAAATTTATCTATATTAGCTATAATTTTTCTATTAAAGTCTATCCTTATATCTTCTTGGCTACAAAAAAATACATCATCATATTTTATATCAAATTTTTCTCTAGCAAAATCTAATTTACCTTGGTAAGCTCCACCTATAATAAGTATCATAAAACCCTCCCATATGTTTATAATATAGCTAAAAAAACTATTGCAGTTATAGAGCCTGTTGTTATTATAAACCCACATAAATCTCCAGATATTCCATTTAAATTTTTAATACAAAATCTTGCAAAAATAATGCAAGCTATTATATCTATAATTATTATTTTAGCTACACCTAAAAAATATCCCAAAGTAAAAAATACTATTAATATTAATAAAATAATAAAAAAGTGATTATTGTCTAAATTTCTTTTAAAACTTGCAATAAATCCCTCCTTAGATGTAGCATTAGTTTTTATAATAAACAGGCTTGTAACTCCTCTTGAAAATATAGGTATAAATATTAAAGATACAAGATTTTTTTCAAACTCTAAAATTTCATAAATAGAAAAATAAGCTAAAAATGCTAGTATTAAAATGCCTATTACTGCAAAAGCACCTACGTGAGAATCTTTCAATATTTTATACTTTTTTTCCAAACTTGCTCTAGAAAATATAGCATCGCAAGTATCCATATACCCATCTATATGTATACAACCACTTAAAAATAAAGGTATTAAACATATTATTATTGTTTTAATACTATGTGGTATAGATAAAATAGTAAAAATACTAGCAGTCAGAAACCATATTAATCCTATTATAAACCCTACAAATGGTAATGATACAATAATATAAGGAAAATTTTTTTCGTCCCATTTTACATTTGATATAGGTATTGTTGTATACATAGAAAAAGCCATTAAAATTCCTCTTAACATAACTTTATTTCTTCAACTCTCTCTCTACCTTTATGTACTATAATATTGTTATAGCACACTTCTATTAAAATATCTGATATTTTAGCACATCTTCTATCTATAAAAGCTAAACCTTTTTTATATTTATTAGTTATGCTATCATACTTTATACTATCAGAAAAAATATAATCCGATACTATAATTACATTTTTCATCTTTGGTATTATATATAGTAAATCATTTATAATATTTTTATAAGCATCATCTATTACCTCGTTGTTAATAAACATTTCATTAGCTAAAAGTGCTGTCATACTATCTATCAAAAATGTTCCCTCTAAGTTACATTTTTTTTCTATCTCTCTTATATTAGTTGGTATTTCTATAGTTTCAAAAAATAGATGCTCTCTGTCTTTTTTATGTTTTATTATTCTCTTTTTATCTTCTTCATCTAATGGACTCATTGTAGCTATATAGTAAAAAGGCTTGTTATCCTCTTTTAATGAATATGCAATTTTTTCTGCTATGCTAGATTTACCATTTTTACAACCACCAGAAATATATACTACCATAAAAACTCCTATTTTAAATCTTTTAAATATTCTGTATCTATTTTTGCCTCATCAAATGTTGCCATATTTTTAAAAATGTTTAAAGATAAATCCATTATAGAAAACATTATAGGGCAACCACTACCTTCGCCTAGCCTCATTTTTAAATCTAAATATGATGGCAATCCTATGTTCTCTTGTGCTAATACATATCCTTTTTCCATAGACTTATGGGACAAAAACATATACTCTTTTATATTTTCATTTAATTTTATAGCACATAAAGCTGACACTATTGCTATAAATCCATCTACAACAACAGGTATCTTGTTATATGCACAACCTATATAAACACCTATCATCGCACCTATGTCAAACCCTCCAACTTTTTGTATAATGTCTATTACATCATTTGGGTTAGGTTTGTGTTTTTTTATCGCATTTTTTATTACATCTAACTTTTTATTATAGGCCTCTTTAGTAAGCCCTGCACCAACTCCTACAACCTTTTGTATTTCATCTTCTTTTAATCCTAATATAGATGCTAAAATAGCACTACTAGTAGTAGTATTACCTATACCCATTTCTCCTGTACCTATTATTTTATATCCATTTTTTTTAGCATCGTTTACAAGCTCTATACCAATATTTATAGATTTTATAGCTTCTTCTTTTGTCATAGCTTCTTCTTTTGCAAAATTATTTGTGGATTTTCTTATTTTTTTATTTATAATGTTAGAATGATTTATATCATATTTTACACCAACATCACAAACTAAAATATCTGTGTTAAATTGCTTAGCTATAACGCCAACACCTGTTTTACCTTCTAAAATATTTATAGTTTGTATAGCTGTTACATCTTGTGGAGTAGATGCTATACCCTCCTCAAATACACCATTATCGCTAGCCAAAACTATTATAGCCTTTTTATCAATATTTACATCTAAGGTATTATAAATACTGCAAAGTTTAGCTGGTATTTCTTCAAGTTCTCCTAAGCTTCCCAAAGGCTTTGCCAAAAAATCTATATGTTCTTTTGCTTTATTATAAATATGCTTATTAGTTTTTGTTATATTTTTTAAATAATTTTCCATTTTGACACCTAAAAAAGCCTTAGACTTAATCTAAGACTTATAACTTTCTATTTTATTATTCTAAAATTAATACAACACAGGTATGTAAATTTGCTTTAATCAAACAAACTATCTATTTTTATAGTAAATATTAAATATATCTGTATCTTTTTTTATATAAAGTATTAAAATACTGTTTATAAAAATAAATTGCATTAATAAATAATATTAAACAAAAAAATGTTTAATATAAATAGATAAGTTATAAACCTCAATGCCCTGTGAGTTTTAAAACTAAAGCTTGAATAATTTTTGGCAGGTATTCCGACTAAGACATCAACATTTATTTAAGCCTTCCCAATATTTAATCAGTGGCATAATATAAATAAACTCCGTTCATTACGGCAGCAAGGACTGTTTAAGATTTACACTTAATTCCCTATTATCGTTAAAACGCACCATCAAGCCTATCTTATATTAAATTATATTATCAGTTTTTTTATTATACACATATTATTAAAAGTTGTCAACTATTATAACATCACTTATAAAAAATAAAGATATAGTACCTACTATATCTTTATTTTTATGTCTATTGCATTATTAAATTTATTCTTCTATAATATCTTCCATTGTAGGACTTTCTACAACAATATCTTCTTTTATTATTTCTTCTGTTGTAACTTCTACGTTTTCTTCTTTTATTTGTGCTGTTGTAGTTTCTACCTTTTCATCTTTTATTATCTCTGATGTTGCTTCCTGCTTGCTAATTGTTTCTCCTTCTATTTTAGAGGCCTCTTTAACTTTTTTAGTGCCTACTAAAACTTCTTCTGCTCTAGGTTTATAATAGCTATTATTTACTAATACTTTTTCTTGTAACTTGCCATCTATATATATTAATTTATATAGCTTATATTTATACCCTTTTAAAGGATTAACTTCAACTTTTTCTTCACCCTCTGGAAGCTCATTTGTTTCTTTTACAATTTTAGGGCCTTCTTCTACAACATCTACCAATACATTTTCAAATTTTAGTTCTCTATTATCGTCTCTTTCATCATATCCATATACATTACAAACAACTTCATTATCTGTAACATAGCTTTCTATATATATAGGATAATTAGTAGAATTTTTAAATTTTAAATCTATATAATCTCCAGCTAATGTTGCATCAAATCCATAATCTAAATAGCCTACTTTTAAAGAATGGTTTTGCCTTTCTACTATATCAAGTTCTGAATATAAAATTGCATTATATAAAGTACTAGACACTTGGCAAACACCACCACCATATTCATCTATAAATTTACCATTTAATATTGTTGGAGCTGGTTTATATCCGTTTGCTTTTGTTGTACTTCCAAATTTATTGTTAGTAGAAAATACCTCTCCAGGATATAATATAGTGCCATTTATCCTTTCAGATGCTACTTTCATATTAATAATACGGTTATTATCTTTACCGCCTTTATTACTGTATTTTGTAGAAAATGAACCTAATTTATCCTGTATCTTGTTAAGGTCTTGCGCTTTATATTTAGGCTCTGTTTCTATAACAGTAATATCTACATTACTATCTCCTTCAGTAAGTAGCTGTTGGCTTAAATCTTTATATGTTTTTTCAAAATCAACTTCTAATCCATTATTGCCCTCTATAACAACAAATGTATCATTAGATTTCTTTAAAGTAGCATTTTTAGCAGCTATATTAATATCTTTAGATATTTCTTTAAGTTTTTCTTTTGATATATCTTCATTTAAATTTTTATTTATAACTACTTTCTCAACATTTTGTTGTAAATGCTTTATTTTTTTTAGCCTTTCTTTTTCTGAGCCTGTTCTACCAATATTATAGGCTTCTTCCAAAGCTTGCTCTGTGTTTAATGTAACCCCAAAGTCAGACTTATTAAAGGTATAATTTTTATCTTTATATGACAATGTTATCTTTTCATCTAAAGTAATATCCTTTAATAAAATGTTAGCATCTTCTTTAGACATATTAGACATATCTAAACCTTGTATAAATATATTATTATATATATTTGGATTATTTAACATTTTCTTATTTTCTGCTTGTGCTTTAATAAAAATAAATCCAGATACTATAGTTGTAACTAATATTATAGCTAACAATATTATTACCACTAATAATATATTTTTAGTCTTTTTCTCTCCAACATTATTTAACAATATCTTTACCTCCAAACACAATTTCATTTTAAAATTATGGAAGAGTTAGATGTGTATAAAGTAAATCTAAACTTTATTAATTAAATAAAACATTAATATAAACTATAAAATTAACTTAAAATTATAGTGGAATTTGTTGTTGTTAAAGATAAATCTAAATTTTTAAACAAATGGTTTACATACTCTGTTTTTGCTACAACTCTATAATCACTTTTTTCAGTATAAATAAGGTTATTTTTTAATATATTTACTCTTCCAAGAGAAGTTGTTGCATCTATGCTATAATTAACATTGTCCGTATTTATCTCAACATTTATAGGATTATTTTGTGTTTCTATTTTCCAATTATAATCGTCAAATAAGTTTAAATAGTCATTTATAACATCTATCTCGCCATTAAGCACATCAATAGACACATTTTTTATATCTATATTATTTAATTTTACATAATTATTTATATTACATACTTTTAGGCTATTAGCTTTTATATTTCTAATAATTAATTTTCCATTAACATTGTTTATGTTTATATTTTCTCCTTCACAGTTTTCTATTATACCATTGCTATTTGTGGTATCGCATACTACATTTTTAAAATTTATGGCATCTAAAGAGAAATTAGAGTTTATATTAGATATTAATATGCTATCAAAATGCTTTTTAGGAACTAAAATTTCTATTGACACTTTTTCAAATTTATCTTCCATAAATGTAAAAATATATTTTTGGTTATCTGTAGTATAAAAATCTACTGTACTATTTATATCTTTTGGTATATATATAGCTTTTAAAGTTAATTTATTTCCATTATACCCTTTTAAAACCATTTCTCCATTTAAAGATTTTAAATCTAAAGTATTGTTAATGTTATTTAATGTAAAATTAAATTCTTTGCAAATACTATTTTTAGATGTAATATTTGCATTTTGAAAAATATTTTTTATTTCTTTTTCTAAGTCATTATATATCTTTGAAGTCTTTTTAGCTAATATTTGTGTTGTGCTTGTTATTTTATTAATAATTTTATTAAAATCTATTGATTGTCCATTATTGTTATCATTATAATTATTATTATGTGCATAAGTATTTGATGAATTTTCTATTGCAGATAATAGTTTACTTGCTTCATCTGCTGTTATTTCACCATTTTCTAACATCTTCAATATTTTTATTCTTTCATTACTCATAAAATCACTCCTTAAAAATAATTATTAAATAATCATACGAAAAATTTTTTATTAAGTTTAGTGACCTTATATTTATTTTACTATCTCATCAGAATATATTGTCCATTTGTTTTCATTATAGTTAGCCTTTATTTTATGAAGTGTATAAACTACTTTAACATTATCTCCATCTTTTATTTGTATAGATTCTTGTACTATAGCTTCTAAATATTCATCACCCAAATTTTTAGATATTATATCTATGGTACTATTTATTTTTTTATTTGGTAATGACATATAGTATTGTTTTAAGCTATCGTTATCTAATACATCACTTGAAAAGCCTTTTATAGCATTTATAGAATTTCTATTTTGTACTCTAGATTTAAATGCTTCTAAAATTTGTTCTTCCATAATTTGATGAGAAATAGTTTCTCTTTGCATACCTCTGTTTAAATTTAAAGGTACGCTTAGTTTATCTTCTTTTAAAAGTGCAGATTTTATATTTATGTACATATTATTAGGAGAAACAGTATTTAATATACTCATTTGTTTATTGTCTAGCTCAAATATAATATCCGTACCATATCTAGCAGATTTTACTTCCGTAGGAGCTATAATAACTTCCATTCCACTAGAACTTATAGCAGATATTTCTACATCTAATGATGTTTCTACATTATTAAAATCATTAGGCCTATTTTCTGTACTAATTGTTGTATCTTTCGTATGAAGAACTAATACATACTTATTATCAAATTTAGGCATACCCTCTATAAATAGTTTATACTTATCAAAATTATATGATATATTTCCATCTTTTAAATCATTTAAAGATACTTTTTTATTTAAATCATATTTTTTATATATATTATCAAATTCTAAAACAATGCTACCTTTTTTATTTTTAATGTTAGCAAAGTCCATTCTACCTATCACTTTATTATCAATATTAACTGAAATAGGCTTATTTCCTAGTGGATTTATATAAGTATCATTTTCTTTAAGCTTTACATAATCTGTTTCATTTACACCACCTTGATATATTTTATGGTTTATATCTCCCGTTGGCTCTATTGTATAATCTACCCTAGATGATTTATCTCCAAACTGTGCATAATTAATATCTATATTATACCCACTAAAGTTATTTTTAGCTTTACTATTTATGTATATTATTTTTTCTTCTTCCAAGTTAGCATTAAAATTTAAATTAAATTCAGCTTTCTCTCCTGTAGATATACTTTCAAATGTTAATTTTAAATCTTTATTATTTCCTATTATAGTATCAAATCTTAATATGCTATTTTCTTCGTTTTCAGCATCTTTTGTAAAATTTAAATCCATAGGATATAAATTTTTATCAGAATCTATAAGAGTTATATTATATTTCATAGGTTCTATTTTATTTTTAAAATAAAACGTAGTATCTAACTGATTTATGTATACTTTTTCTAAAATTATTGTTTCATTATCTATTTCTTGTGCCATATCAAAATATACTGTGTTTTTATCTTCTGGAGTATATTTTGATACTAATGTATCCTTTTCAATTTCTTTTTGAATAGCAATATTATTAGCCCTTTTTATAGCTACAACAAAAAATATAATAGTAATTACTATAAGCACACTTAAAAATATTATACTTAATAATATTATTATACCTTGCTTATCTACATCTTTTTTAGGTTTTTTTATTTTTTTATTTTCTTCAGATGTATCACTAATTACTAATTTTTCTTCATCTGTATTTTCATATTCTTCAGGCTCATTATTTTCTTCATATTCTTTATTTATATTATTTAATGTTTCTTCAGTAGGGATACCCTCATTTTCATCATAAACATATACATCATTTATAACGTCCGTTTCTATATCATCTAAATCTATGTCATCATCTTGTTTCATTAATATGTCTAATTCTTCTTGTGATAACCCCTCAAAAGTGTCTGTATTATTTTCAACATTAATTAAGTCTTCCTCAGGAGAATTTAGTAAACTTATTAAATCCTCTAGTTCTTCATCTGATGCTTTATTACTATTTTCTTCATCTGTTATTCCCAATTTTTTTCCTAATTCTTCAATATCCATCTTTTTACCTCCGAAAAATTTAAGATAGCAATCCTAAAAATGGTATAGCTAAACTAATTAACATAGAAATTATTAACATAATAGACACAATTTGAACAATTAATCTTTTTTGTTCTTGTTTATTTCTTTTCATATTGTCACCTCTTAGTATTTATTAAGTTTTCTAAAAATCTACTAGGAACGGCTTTTACTTCATATTTAGTATCTAATACTGATATATATAATAAAGCCTTTGCCCTTGTAAGAGCTACATAAAATAGCCTTCGTTCTTCTTCTATTTCCGCACTACTTTTACTTTTTTCGTGAGGTATAATTCCATCAATGCAACCTATAACAAAAACAACATCAAATTCTAACCCTTTTGCACTATGCATAGTTGTTAAAACAACACCACTTTGATTATTAATATCTTTATGTTTTTTTATTGCTTCTTGGTTCATATTTTCTATATGGCTCAAATAATCTTCTATTTTATCGTATCCTTTAGAAGAATCTAAAACCTCATTTAAAATTTCTGTTAGCCCTTTAAGTCCTATATTTTTAAAGTTTGCATACTCCTCTAAGTAATTTTCATATCCAACAGTTTTTATTATATATTTTATAGCATCATATGGGCATTTATTTTTTATTTGTCCTAAATGAAATAGAAGTTCATTTATACTTTCTGTCTGCCAAGATTTTAAATCTACCTTGCAGTATAAATATTCCAAAATGGAAGTTTCATTTTTACATTTTTCAAAAGCATTTTGCAACATATCTTTATTTAAAAACCTTTTTGGCTTATTAGAAATCTTTAAAAATGCTTCATTGTTAAGTTTATTAATTGCTAAGTTTAAATAGCAAATTATATCTTTAGCTATAAAATGGTCGTATAAGCTTGTTATTTTATCTTTTAATTGATATTCTATGTTATATTCTCTAAGCTTTTCTACTATTGCTCTTGCTTGTAAGTTTGTTCTATATATTATAGCTATTTCTTCTAAAGGGTATTTTTTCTTTAATGTTTGTATTTTTTTTACTATTTTTTTAGCTTCTTCATAAGCATCATAAGCTCTTATTAATATTGGTGATTTATCTTCTTTACCTGTACCAACAATATTTTTTTCATACCTATTGCTATTTTCTGTAATAACTTTGTTGCACAAGTTTATTATTTGTTTAGTAGAACGATAGTTAGTATTTAATATTACTTTTTTTGTATTGTCAAAATCTTTTGGAAATTTAAGTAAAAATTCTGGCCTAGAACCTCTAAAACCATATATACTTTGGTCATCGTCACCTACAACAAATATATTTTTATATTTTGATGCCAATATTTTTACACATTCATATTGTACCCTATTAATATCTTGAAACTCGTCTATTAATATGTACTTATATTTATCTGTCCAAAAATTTTTTATATTATCCTCTTTTTTTATTAAATTATAACATTGTATAAGCATATCATCAAAATCTATCTTTTTTTTATTATTTTTTAATAATTCATATTCCTTATATATTATATTAAAATCATTTGAGC
Organism: uncultured Tyzzerella sp.; assembly: GCF_963558545.1. Taxonomy (NCBI): domain Bacteria; kingdom Bacillati; phylum Bacillota; class Clostridia; order Lachnospirales; family Lachnospiraceae; genus Tyzzerella; species uncultured Tyzzerella sp. The sequence continues at coordinate 43,078 of NZ_CAUWHO010000009.1, forward strand.
TTAAATGTTTAGAATTAAAAAAAATAGGGTTTATTAATTCGTTTTTTAATAAAGATATTTCTGATATAATAGCTTGTACAAATTCTTCCATATTATCAGATGATATATTATTATTAACTATTATACTTTTTATAATATTTATTTTTTCGTTATCATCTAAAATATTAGATAACTCATATTTATAATACGCTCTAATAATTCTAAAAAAATAAGAATGAAAAGTAGCAAAAGATACGTTGTAACAACCATTACATATTTTGTTAAACCTTCCTTTCATTTCTTCAGATGCAGCTTTTGTAAATGTAATTACTAAAATTTCATTAGGCCTAACATTATATCTTTCTATTAAATTTTTAACTCTGTAAGTTATTACTGTTGTCTTTCCACTACCTGGCCCCGATAAAACAATCATTGGCCCATTATTGTGTAAAATAGCCTTTTGCTGATTTTTGTTTAAGCTTATGCTTTCCATTTATATCACCTATATATTTATTAATTAATTATACATTATAACCTAATAATATATTCTATTAATTAATTATATATTATAACTTAATAATATATAATCTTCAAGTAATATTTAATACATTATTATTATAATATTTATTTTTTATTAAATTTTAAAACATTATATTACAATAATCTTTTTTTTATGATATAATATTATTTAAAATAATGTTTAATAGGTGCTTTTTATGTTAATCTTTTTTATTTATTCTATATTAATAGGATTTTTATCAAATTTTATAATATATGCGTATTGTCAAGATAAACTTGCATTTAAAAATTTTTATTGTTTAAAGGCCTTAAGCAATAAAATATTAAGCTTTTCAATTGTAATACTTAATTTTATTACATCTTTTCTTATATATAAAAATTTAGGTATAAGTATATATTCTTATTTATGCTTTATAGTATCATCTTTGTTAATATGTTTATCTGTAATAGATATAAAGACAGGTATTGTTCCAGATACTATTAACCTATTAATTTTTTTTATGGCAATAGTGGCTATTATATTAACTAAATATAATATATTATACCATATTATAGGTTTTTTCCTTATTAGTGGGCCATTTTTATTTATATCTGTATTAACAAATGGCATTGGTGGTGGAGATATTAAGCTTTTTGCTGTTACAGGGTTATTCTTAGGGGCTATTCATATCTTTTTAGCAATGTTTATATGCTGTATATTAGCCTCTGTAATAGGTATTATATTAAAATACTCTAATAAAACAACTAAACTTTACAATGGTAATTCTATCCCATTAGTACCTTATATATCTATTGGTGTATTTATTACAATATTGTATGGAGAAAATATATTAAATTGGTACTTTTCTACTTTTTTTATCTAGGGAGGACTTATGAATAATAAATTTAATGAAAATATTAATGATATTGTTTTAACAGATAATGACTACAAAGGTGTTATATACGAGCCTAGTGATAATGCAAAAAAATATACTAAAAATAATACTAAAACAAATATCAAAATAAAAAATAATAACAATAAAATTAACCAAACTAAAATAAAAAAAGCTCAAAACTTTAATTTTAATTTATTTATATGGACAACAGTTGCTATTGGCGTAGCCATATTTTTAATTGTAGCTACTATAACATATTCTTCTTTATCTAGCTATATTGGTGTTCCAGCTAAAAAAAATACTACTTCAGATAATAACATTAATTTAAACTTAAATAACAACAATGAAGACCCGTCAGTCTTAAGTAGCAAAACAAATAAAAATATAGTAGGTATTATAAAAAGTATAAATTATGAAAATGGTATATTTATATTTTCAAGCCTGGATAGTAATAAATCTTATACTTTAAAGTCCAAACCTTCTTCTATATTTAAAGATAAATTTGGAAATACTCTCTCTATGTCAGAGCTAAATACTGGAGATATTGTAGATTTTTCTTTTAATGATGATAATACTTTAGATTATGTTTCTCAAAATAAAGAAAGCTTTTTTTTAGAAAATGTGTCTAACATAAAAATAGACACTACCTTAAAAAATTTAACTTTAAATGATACTATATTTAACATTTCAGACAATGTTTCTGTATTAAAAAATAACGAACCTTACGATTTATTAGATATATCTAATTTAGATATACTTAACATTAAAGGATATAACAAAACCATTTATTTTATAGAATTAAAAAAAGGCGCTGGCATATTAAAGCTAGAAAATAAGCCTAACCTAAATAAAGGTATTATAGAAATTGACCGTAATATTTTTAAATCATTAGATGAAATAAATAGTATTTCATTATCAGAGGGCAAACATAAGGTTGTAATAAGAAGCGATGACTCTGTTTCTTTTGTAAAAGAAATTGATATAATATCAGATACGGAAACTATACTAGATTTAAGCCAAATACAAAATAAATCGGCTACTTTATTTATAAATAGTAATGTTACAGACTATACTTTGTATGTAAATGGTATAATAGAAACATCTAGAGAGCCATTAAAGCTACAATACGGTGCTTATACCATTAAAGCAGAAAAAGAAGGTTATACTCCTTTTGAAACTCAAATATCTATAAATAAACCTACGGTTAATATTAATATAAACTTAGAAAAAATTGAAAAGGTAGGTAAAATTAGCATAAATTCTACTCCAGATAATGCTAGTGTTTTTGTTAATAATTCTTTAATTGGATATACGCCATTAAGTTATAAACTTCCTCAAGGTGTTCATACAATAACTATAAAAAAAGAAGGTTATAATGATTTTGTTCTATCTAGCGTAACTATAGGTGATGAGGAAAGCTCATTTAATATTACTATGCACAAATCTGTAAAAGAAGATACAACAACTACTAGAGAAAACAACACAGAGCCTGTTGTTTCAGAGCCAACTATATAAAAATAGAGCTAAAGATTTTATCTTTAGCTCTATTTTTATACTCCCTTTACAGATTGTCTTATAACTATATTTCCTGGTATTATGCTATTGTCTGCTTTTGACAATGGATTTTTTATTTTTTTTATAATGTTACTAATGCATTTTTTTGCCATTTTGTCAATATCTATTTGAACAGTAGTTATTGGAGGATTGCATATCCTTGCGTGTATATCATTATCAAACCCTACTATAGATATATCATTAGGAACGCTTAACCCTATTTTATTTAAATATTGTACAAAATAATAGGCTGTTTTATCACTGTTACAAACAAATGCTGTTGGTAAATTTGACGGTAACTTAAATTCATAAAAAGCACCATTAGTGTCCCTATCATCTATTATAAAGTCTTTATTTATCTCTATTCCATTTTCTAGAAGAGCCTTAGAATAGCCTAAGTATCTATCTAGTATACTTCTGTTAGAATGTATATTACCTACATATCCTATATGTTTATGCCCATTTTCTATAAGATAATTTGTTATAGCATATGCACTATATATATTATCTCCAATAACAGAATCTACCAAAAAATGTCTATCATAAAAATCTAAAAATATAACAGGCATATTTTGTTTACAGATAGTTTTTGTATAACTTTCTTCCATTTGCCCTAGTATTATTATGCCGTCTATTCTTTTATCTAAAATTATGTTAGTTACAATATTTTCAATTTCTTTTTCTTTATCTATTACCTCTAAAATTGCATAATAATTATAATTGGATAGATGCTTTACTATGTTATTGTATATAGTAAAATAAAATGAGTTTTCTACGTCCATATATTTTTGAGCAACTATTACACCTATATTGTAAGTATAGTCTTCGTTTTTACTATTAGCAATAGATTTGTAGCCCATATCTATTGCTATTTCTTTTATTTTTGCCCTTAGCTCATCACTAACCCCTTGTTTATTAGACAAAGCCTTAGAAACTGTTACTATACTAACTCCTAATCTTTCTGCAATATCTTTCATTTTAACACTTTTACTCACAAATATCACCTCCCTAACAACTGATTTAAATTATAACAAATTTAGCTAAAAAAAGTCAATATATTTATTTAAATTTTATTAATTTTTAAAAATATTTTTTTATATTTTAAATTAAATATTGTAGAAATACAATAATATATTTTTAGTTTTATTTACATTTTTATTATGTCTTATTAATATATGTAAAATGTTGACTATATTTTTTATATATGATATATTTTATAAATATATTTGTAAGAGAAAGGAAGATGTTTTATGGAAGTTAATTGGAACTTAGACAATTTATATACAAGCTATAAAAGTGAAAAATTTATAAGTGATTTAAACAATTTTGAAACAACTGTTTTAGATTTTCTAAAATGGTGTAACAATAACTTTAATAATGTAGATAGTGTTAAAGAAAAGTTGGAGCTATATACAGAAAAACTAAATAATTTAAGTGCTTTTGACACTATTATAGGATATGTTCATCTTAGCTTAAAAGTAAACACTACAAATGCCGACCTTTTAAGCTTAATATCTAAGATAGAAAAAATATTAGTAGATGTTAAACAAATAGAAAATCATCTTACTTTATTTTTAAAAGATGTAAACAACTTAGATAGTATAATAAATAGCTCTAACATATTAAAAGAATATGCTTTCGTACTAAAAGAATCTAAAGATAAAGCCGATAAGCTATTAGATAATGAAAAAGAATATATTATATCTAAAATGGCTTTAAATGGCTCTAATATGTGGACAAAACAATGGCAACAAATAACATCAACATTAGCTGTATCCTATAATGATACTATTTTAACTTTACCAGAGGTAAGAAACTTAGCATACGATAAAGATGCTAATATAAGAAAAAATGCTTACTATGCTGAGCTTAAATCCTATGAAAAAATAGATTTACCTGCTGCTTTTTCTATAAATGGTATTAAAGGAGAAGTTATAGAAACTTGCAATTTTAGAGGATATAGCTCTCCATTAGAAATGACTTTAAAAGATTCTAGGCTAGATAAAGAAGTTTTTGATGCTATGTTTAGTGCAATAAAAGAAAGTTTGCCTAAATTACAAAAATATTTTATTAAAAAAGCACAATTACTAGGTCATAAAAATGGGTTACCTTTTTACGATTTATTTGCTCCTATATCTAACAATACAAAACAATATACATATGATGAAGCAAAACAGTTTGTATACGATAATTTTTCTAAATTTAGTGAAAAATTAGGTTGTTTTGCTAAAAAAGCTTTTGATAACAACTGGATAGATGTATATTCTAGAAAAGGTAAAGTTGGAGGTGCTTTTTGTTACAGTATACAAAGTATAAAAGAAAGCCGAATATTATTAAACTTTTCCAATTCTTTAGATAGTATACTTACATTAGGACACGAGCTAGGACACGGCTATCACAACCTATGTTTAAACAATGAAAAAGACTTAAACACTAGCTATTCTATGCCTATTGCAGAAACTGCCTCTACATTTTGCGAACATATATTAGTTAAATCTGCTTTAGAAAATAGTACTGATAACGATGAGAAACTTACTATATTAGAAAATGACTTATCTGGTACTTTACAATGTATAGTAGATATATACAGTAGATTTTTATTTGAAGATGAAGTATTTAAAAGACGTATAAATGGTTTTGTATCTAAAGATGAGCTTTGTGATATAATGGAAAATGCTCAAAAACAAGCATATGGAAATGGCCTTGACCATAATTTTTTACATAAATATATGTGGGTTTGTAAACCTCATTACTACTATGGAGATACTAACTACTATAATTTCCCTTATGCTTATGGTGTATTGTTTTCCAAAGGGTTATTTTCTTTATATTTAAATGATAAAGATAACTTTATTAAAAAATATGATAGTATGCTTAGTATAACTGGTAAATCTAGTTTATATGATGTTGGTAAATTTATTGGTGTAGATTTAAAAAATAAAGACTTTTGGTTATCTAGCCTAAATTTAATAATTAAAGATATAGAAAAATATTGCAAAATACAATTATAATAATTTAATAGTTAAAAAAGCCCCATATATGGGGCTTTTTTAACTTATTACAATTAAGGTTACGATTATATAATTACTATTGTTTCATACTAAGTAGAAGTTCTTCCATTTTTTCAGGCTTTTCTACACCATTTATTATAACTCGCATCTCTGAGCTTTTTGGCATACCTTTTATATACCAACCTAAATGCTTTCTCATTTCTCTTATAGCAATGTATTCGCCTTTACATTGTATGAGCATATGCAAATGTTTAATAGCTACATCTATTTTTTCATTTATTGAAGGATTTGATATTATTTCACCTGTTTTTAAATAATGTACAACTCTTTTAAATATCCAAGGGTTACCTTGTGCCTCTCTACCTATCATTATAGCATCGCAACCTGTATACTCTAATATCTCTTTAGCTTTTTCTGGACTAGTTATATCACCATTACCTATTATAGGTATGCTAACATTTTCTTTAACTTTTTTTATTATATCCCAATCGGCATTACCAGAATAAAACTGTTCTCTTGTTCTACCGTGTATAGCAAGGCCAGCTCCACCATTTTCTTCTACTATTTTTGCTATCTCTACGGCATTTACACAGTCATCGTCATATCCTTTTCTTATTTTAATAGTCAAAGGTTTGCTTGTACTAGAGGAAACAGCCTTTACTATTTTACCTATAAGCTTAGGATTTTTCATAAGAGCAGAGCCATCACCATTTTTTACTATTTTAGGTGCAGGACAACCCATATTAATGTCAAAAAATCCTATATCTTCATTACTATCAAGTTTTTTAGCCATATCTGACAAAACATCAGGGTCAGACCCAAATAGCTGAACAGCTACCTTGCCTTCACTTTTATCTATTTCTAATAATTTTTTAGTATTATCATTGTCATACATAATGCCTTTTGCACTAACCATTTCAGAATATGTAAGGCCACAGCCTTGCTCTTTACATAATGTTCTAAAAACAACATCTGTAACACCTGCCATTGGTGCTAAAAAAACATTATTTTGTGGCTCAAAATTTCCTATCTTCATTTTATTAACTCCATTCTATTTTATCAACATATAAAAATAATATTTTTTTAATACAATATTATTTTAAACTAAAAAAGTATATTTTACAATAAATTTAATTAAAATAGCCTTATTTTATTGTATATTAATACCTTAACTGTATAATAAAATAAATAAGATATAGGCTTTATCCTTTATTTTTAGTTGTACTACTAAATGTATTAATACTTATAGTGTATTGCTTTTTATAATTTTATAGTTTATAATTTATTTGAGGTGATTGATTTGTATATAAAATATAAAAAACAAAAAGAATTGTTATTGAAAGATATTGACGCTCTTTCTATATTAACTAGAAAATTATGCTTATACTGTAAATTTGTTTCAAAATCAAAATGTTTAGATACTCATTATATAAAAGCTCTTACTACTGATATAAAAATTTATATTGATAATATAGAAAATCATTTATAATATTTACATATTTTCAAATGTTTTTAATATATTTAATTTTCCAAATCCCCATAAATTATTGGGATATAGTTCATTACCATTTTTCTCTGCTCCTGATATAAAATACCCTGTTATAGATAATGTATTTATTGCTGGGCTATTTCCTTTAACTACTCCCCATTCTAGCATAAGAGCAGAACACCCTGTAGATATAGCTGTTGCTCCACTAGTACCTGTTATTCTATCTAAATCTCCTTTTTCATTAATACAACTAACATTTACTGCTGGAGCACTTATAGTAGGCTTTAAAATACTCTGCCTTGCAGGTCCTCTACCAGACTGTACAAAAAAGCTATTATCAAAATGGTTATACCCACCTACTGAAATAATAAAATAAGCAGTACCAGGCAATGTTACTGTATAAAATGGGTCGGGTGTTAAAAATATTGTATCTTCTTTTATAAAATTTTGTATAGGTAGCCAACTGTGTATCTTCCCTACTAAAATTCTTTCCCCATATACTTTTATACTCCAAATACCAGGGCTTGGTTTTGTAAATCTTATTAAAGTTATTTGTCCACTACTTTCAAAAGTTTTATTGTAATACTGTACCCTTATCTTTGTATTACTAAGAGGAAATAATATTTCTTCATCATAGTTATCTCTTGGTGGAATTCTACCTGTGCTTTCTCCCGTAGGAGATATTATATTTACACTTATCCTATCTGACGGGTACGTTACAATATTTAATATTATTCCTTCTTCTCCCTCTGCCACCTTAAATTCTAATGTTTTTTCATCTCCTGTACCTTTTAATTCTATTAATGAATGATGTGCTGCATTACCTTCATTTCCATTACATACGCTAACACAAATTCTATTTTTTATAGCTATATTAGATATATATTGTTCTAATAATGTTAATCCATTATGAAATGACATATTGCTCCCCATACCAATACATATTGCTAATGGTTTGTTTAATTCTAATGATTTTTCATATAAATATTCTATACCAAGCATCAAATCTGAACTGCTATAAGAAGGTACATTATCTGGTATAAATTCATATTCTTTTAATGATTTATTGGCTTGCTTTAACTTAACTACTACTATTTCTGCATCTGGTGCAACCCCTATAAAGTTTTCTTTAGTATTTTCCCTACCAGCACATATGCTAGCTAGTTTAGTACCGTGTCCTATTTCATCTTTAGATGGTACTATATCAAAAGGCGCTTCACTAGATATAGCTAAATCTATATCCTTTCTTGTATATTCTGCACCAAAGCAAAAATTTTTGGGAGGCTTACCTTTTATAGTTTGGTCCCATATACTAACTATTTTTGTAGTATTGTCTTCATATATAAATTCATCTAAAGTATAATTTATGCCAGTATCTACAATACCTATTAAAACACCACTTCCTTTTAAATTTAAAAATGGTTGATTTTGTATAGATAAAACACCTGTTTTTTCTAAAGCAGATTTATCCATTAACCCTAAATTAAAAGGCTGTCTTAAAGCCATTTTAGATATTTCTTCTTGTGGTATAAGGTTAAAACTATCTTTTTTAATGTACAAAATAACAAAATCGCCAGTCAAAACTTTACATACCCTAATAAATGGATATTTTTCTATTATAGTTTTTACTTCATTATTATATTGAGTAACTCTAACAATATAATCTTCAGAATATACTATATCATTTAGGTTATCATTTTGTTCTATACTCATTGTTTTTAAAAAATCATTTTGCTTGTATAATTCTAGTATATTTAATGTATTTAATGTACATAAACTTCCATATCCCCATTCTTTATTAGGATATTTTAAGCTATCTTTCCTTTTTGCTCCTACTCTTAAAAAAGCTTTTAACCTTTGTCCATACAAAAATAAATCATTTCTATTTACTATTCCCCATTGCATTAACAATGAACAAGCACCTGTTACAAATGGTGCTGCCATACTTGTTCCTGAAAAAGTATCATACCCTAAAAAGTTAGATGTGGTAGTTATATTTTCACTTGGTGCTACCAAATCTGGCTTTACTCTTTTATCCCTAGTATATCCCCTACCAGAAAAATCTGATATAGAATTTAACAAATCGTTGTACCCTCCAACTGTTATAACATTATTAGCCGTAGAAGGTATAGTTAGTGTAGTATCTACACTTGGTTTTAAAAACTTTGTATTTTTAGATGATATTTCTGTTATAGGTAACCATATATTAAAAGTACCTTCTACTATATTTATACCAGAAATAACTATTTTCCATATACCATTTGGCAAGTTTCCTTCTGTAGATATAATTTCAAAAAATAATCCTTGCTCTATACTATATGGGGCAGGCTCACCTAAATTAAAGTATAAATTTGCATAGCCTAAATTAAATATATTACTTGATATTGTATTATTAATAAATCCTGTTTCTACACCGTTAGGTGCTATTATATTTACATTAAATTCATCTACAAAGTTTTTAAATAAAACTATATATAATGAAGATAAATTAGTATCTAATGATATTTCTACTTCAATAGTTTCTCCTGTTTTTATAACATTTGTGTAGTGATGTGATGTTGAGCCTTCGTTACCTGTTGCCACTACTATAGATGTTTTCCATATATTAGACATATCATTTATATATGTTTCAAATAAAGATGTCCCTGTATGAGAGCCATCATTTGTACCAAAAGATATATTTATAGCCACAGGTTTATTTAGCTCTATGGCACTATCTAAAACAAACTTTATAGCACGCATTATTTCTGTATTTCTTGCAAAGGACTCTCGTCCTCTTTCTCCTAACTTTACAACTATTATATCGCTTTTAGGTGCTATTCCTCTATATTTTTGGTTAGATGATACACCATTACCACAGGCTATGCCTGCAACTGCTGTTCCGTGCCCTATAGTATCATTTGTTTTTACAATAGAAAAAGGCTCTTTAGATAATAATGCCTTGTTTATTTCTTCTCTAGTATATAAAGTTCCAGAAGAAAAACCCTTTGGTGGATTTCCATCTTGTAAAGTTTGGTCCCATATGTATTCTATCCTAGTAGTGCCATCTTCATTTCTAAAGTCTTTATGTGTATAGTTTATACCAGAATCTATAATAGCTACTAATGTTCCCTCTCCTGTTAAACTATCTGTAGATATTGGAACTTGCTCACTACAAGTACTATTTTTAGCATTATCTAAAACAATAGATAAACTTCTTGGTTTTTCTATATATTCTATCTCTCTATATAAAGTTAAAAGAAATATCTGTTCTTTTTTTAATGTAATTATTGCATAATTTGATGATAATATTTCTATATCTACATTCATTTCATCTTCTATAATTTTTAAATTATTATTATATTTTACTATAACTTCCCATATATTATTTTGTATATTATACCCTGCTTTTATATTACTTTTTTCTAATATATTATCAGGTATGCTAAGTGCTGTTTTTAATTGACTATCTAATTTAAAATCATTAAATTTAGGCATATTTTACCACCTTAAAAAATTATAATTCAATATATGCCAAAATTATAAATTTATACTAAATTGGGTTGAACTTTAGCAAAAATTAAATTATAATTTTAATATTAAAATACTTTTAGGGGGTTTTATGACAAGCTTTAATTTAAAAATAATTGCATTAATAACAATGTTTATAGACCATATAGGAAGTGTTATATTTCCAAATCATTTTTATATCAGGTTTATAGGTAGGTTAGCTTTTCCTATATATGCCTTTTTAATATCCGAAGGGCTTAAAAATACTTCTAATATAAAAAATTATGTAAAAGACCTTTTTATACTTGCTTTAATATCTGAGCTATTTTACGACATATGCTTTAATACTAGTATAAATTTATTTTATAATACAAATACTGTTTACACTTTATTTTTGGCAAGTATATCCATATATTTTTATAATAAAATAAATACTATTACAATAAAATACTTGTGTTTATTTTTAGGCATATCTTTATCATATATTTTTAAGACAGATTATGATATATTAGGTGTTTTGTTAATATACATTTTCTACTTTTCAAAAAATAAATATAACTATTTAACATATGGTATTATATGGGTTAATCTTAAATATTTAAACAATATATCTAGCATACTTTACTCAAAATTTAATACTAATATGTACCTATCAAATACATACATAACAAACTCTTTAGGGTTATACTTATTTACAATTATTCCATTTTTTATTATATTTTATTATAATGGAAAAAAAGGTAAAAATATAAAATATCTTTTTTATCTTTTATATCCATTACATCTTTTTATACTTTGTATTATAAAATTATTTATATTATAGGAGATTTTTATGAAATTAATAATAGATGCAGATGGTTGCCCTGTAACAAATATAGCTATTAATATAGCTTTAAAAAACAATTTAAAAATAATGGTTGTATCCGATACATCACATATTTTTAATTTTGAAAATGACAATATTTCTTATATAATTGCAGATAAAGGATTAAATAGTGCCGATTTTTTAATATTAAATAAATGTATAAAAAATGATGTTATAATAACACAAGACTATTCTCTAGCTGCTATGTGTTTATCAAAAAGTTGCTTTGTTATTAATCAAAATGGTTATGTTTATACAAACGATAATATAGATGAGCTTTTACTTAGAAGTCATATAGGTAAAAAATTGAGAAAAGCTGGCAAAAGTGATTTTAAAATAAAAAAACGCACTAAAAACCAAGATGAAAACTTTATTAAATCATTTCAAAATCTTTTAAAAAGTATAAAAAATAACACCTTATAATATATAAAGTGTTATTTTTTTTGTTATTTTTTTACTACTATAGTTTCAAAAGGTCTTAATAAATTATTTTTTGTATTTTCGTAATTTTTAAATAAAATATCATTTCCTAATGGTATTTCTATATTTTCATTTGTAAAATTAGCATATACTATAAAATCTTCTTTCTCCATAGAAATAATTTTACCATCTGTATTAAAAGTAGCTTTTTTTTCTATTTTTTCATAATTTTCTTTTCTAAATTTAATTATATTTTTATAATAGTTAAATACACTATCTTCGCTATTTATATCTTTTTTAACATTTATTTTATTATAATTATCATTTACATCTATCCAAGGGGCTACATCTGAAAAACCAGCATTTTTAGTATCGTCCCATTGCATAGGTATCCTTGCATTATCTCTTGACACAAGCTTAATAATTTCCATAATGCTATCTTCTGATAACCCTTTTTCTTTAAGCTCATTATATTTATTTAGTGTTTCTACATCTCTATATTTATCAATGCTATTAAAATATGCATTAGTCATACCTATTTCTTCTCCCTGATAAATATATAAATTACCCTTTAATAACCCAAACAAAGTTATTAAAAGCTTAGCACTTTCTTTTCTATATTCATTATCATTAAGCCATAAAGAAATAAGCCTTGGCAAATCGTGATTGTTCATAACAATAGCCTCTATACCTGTGTACTCATTTTCCCATTTATTTATGCAATCACAAAGCTTGTATAAATTAATTTTAGATTGGTTCCATTTATCTCCATATGTGTGTGTTAAACATTGGTGAGTAAAATGAAATGCTTGTGTAAGTCCATCTTTATTACACATTTTGTAGCTTTCATCAATAGTAGAACACCAACATTCTCCTACTGTTAATATTTTATCTTTAAAAGTGTTATTGTTAAGCTCTTTTAGGTATTCATAAAATTTAGGTCCTTTTCCCGTTATCATTTTATCTGGCTCTTTACCTATTAAATCTATAACATCAAGCCTAAAACCTTCTACACCTTTTCCTATCCAATAATTAATCATTTCATATAAGTCTTTTCTAACATTTTCGTTTTCCCAGTTTAAATCTGGTTGTGTTTTATCAAAAAGCCTAAAATAGTACTTCCCTACTTCTTCACTATAAGCCCAAGCACTTCCACCAAACATAGAATTAATATCATTAGGCTCATCTCTCCAAATGTAGTAATCATAATATCTACTATCTTTCTGTAAAGCCTTTTTAAACCATATATGCTCACTAGATGTATGATTTAACACTAAATCCATCATAATTTTTATATTCCTCTTTTTAGCTTCTTTTATAAGCCTTTCGTAGTCTTCATTAGTACCAAAAAGTTCATCTATTTGCATATAATCTGATATATCATAACCATTATCATTTTGTGGAGATTTACAACAAGGGCTTAACCATATATAGTCTACACCCAAGTCTTGTATATAATCAAGTTTTTCTATTATACCATTTATATCTCCATATCCATTACCTGTTGTATCTTTAAAACTTTTTGGATAAATTTGATATATAACTTTATTTTCTAAATCTCTCATAAAATCACCTTTTATATCCTATAATTCATCATATATTTTTAGTATTTCAGAAACGCTCCAAGCCTGTGCAAAACACCCTCTACTTTCATTTGGTAAAAGACCGTCATATATTTCTGCAACTTGTCCAACGCAACCTTCTCTTAAAGCATCTTCAAAAAATGAAAGTTGCTTTTTAACTACTTCTTTAGCAGTATTACTATAATTATTTACTTTTAAATATGCTCTAAAGTATGACCCTAAAGGAAATGTCCAAACAGTACCTTGATGATAAGACATATCCCTTTTATAATGTTTTCCACTATATTCTGGAACAAACTGTACATCATCTGGAGATAAGCTTCTAAGACCATAAGGTGTATATAGCTTATCAAATACCTTATCTACAACCATTTTAGCCTTTTCAGTATCTATTGGGGAAAATTCACAAGAAACAGCCCATATTTGATTACATCTTACTTGATAGTCATAATCCTCACCAGAAACTACATCTTTTAAGCAATTTTCTTTTTCGTTCCAAAACTTTTCATTAAAAGATTTTTTAACTTTTTCTGATAATTCTTCATATTTTTTAGTATCTTTATTTAATAATTTACCAAATTCATTAACTATTTTTAAAGAGCTATACCAAAAAGCATTTATTTCAACAGGTTTTCCGTGGCGTGGTGTTGGAAGCTCAGTGTCAAATCTAACATCCATCCACGTTAATTGGTTATAACCACTGCCTGCCTTTATCAAATAATCTGTATCCATTTTTATATCATAGTCTGTACCATTCATATAGTTTTCTAAGACAGACACCATAGGCTCAAAAGCTTCTTCTATAAATTTTATATCTTTTGTAGCTTTATAGTAGGTATATACACCTTGTATAAATAATAAAGAAGCATCTACTGTATTATAAAGTGGGTCATTACCACCTTCTGGAAAAAGGTTAGGCATAATCCCATTTTTTAAATATTTTATAAACGTTCTAAATATATCTTTAGCATCTTCATACCTTTTTGTAGTTATACAGCACCCCTCTAGTGCATACATTGTATCTCTGCCCCAATCTGCAAAAAAGGGATACCCTGCCATAATTGTTAAACTGTCCGTAGACTCTCTCCTACATATAAATTGGTCTGTTGCTCTAACCAATACTTTAGCAATATCATCTTCTAAGCCACACTTTTCTATTAAATCTTTTTGCCTTTTTATTTCATTATCAAAAATAGATTGTGTGTCCTTTTGCTCATTTGTTAAAGTAAACTGTAAATAAGCGATATTGTTATTATCAAAATCATAAATATAGCTTATACCTTTTGCAAATCTTCCAACAGATTCTCTACCATCTTTAGCATCATAGCTATAATAAATATCATTTTCATACTGTATAGAATTAAAAATATTTATATCCCAACTGTTACAAATAACGTTCATATCAATATTGTTAGCACTAATTTTATTATTGTAAATATTAAATGGTTGGTTATAGTCCATTATTTCCCCTTTATTACAAAATTGTAATGCTGGTGTAACCTCTAAGCTAACTTTTTTATTAAGATGATTTATTATTTCATATTTTACACCTAAAGTATTTTCTCCATATGCTAACACAACAGATTTTATAATTTCTACTCCATCTACTATATAATGCCAAACTGGTAAATATTTTTGGCTAAAATTAACTAAGTATTTTTCTCCATCTTTATTTTTGGTATGTTGAACATATTCTTGAGATGTAAGCTCGTATTGTTTTCCATTAATTGTAACTATTTCTTCTAATTTTCCAATCAATGTATATCTAATATTAGGAGCAATTGTTGCTACAACAAATACCCCATTATCATTTCTTATAATAGAATTAATTATAGATAATGTACTATATCCACCTAGACCATTTGTAAGTAGGTAGCAATTTTCTTGTGCTATTTTTTTATTTTTAAAATTATTTGACCCATAGCTAAATTTAATCATTATTTTTCTATCCTCTCTATTAAAACTCCTTTTGGTTGTAACGTACTTTCATTTAATAAATTAGAAAAAATAACCTCTTTGTAGTGCACTTTAACCTCTTTATCACTAGCATTTATTGTAACTATTATTTTTTGCTTATCATCTTCTTTGCAATATTTTATAAGTCTAGTATTGTGGCTATCATTTATAAATTTTATATTGTTATTTTTAAATGCTTCTGTATTTTTTCTAAGGTCTATTAATTTCTTCATTTTTTCGATTTTTTCATCATATATACCCTGCTCTATTTTATCCCAAGGCATACAAGCTCTACAATCTGGGTCGTGAGCACCCTCTAATACTATTTCTGTACCATAAAATATACAAGGGCTACCAACTAATGTAAATAATATAGCTAACTGTTGCCAAAATATATCTTCATCTTTTGTTCTATGTATTAACCTATCAGTATCGTGAGAATCTAAAAGATTAAATAAAACTTTGTTAGTTTGCTCCATATACACATTATAACATCTATTTACTTTATACATAAATTCAACATTTGTCATATTTTTATTATTCCAAAAAGATGTTATAGTTGTTTGTAATGGATAGTTCATAACAGAGTCAAATTCATCTCCCCTAAGCCATTCTATTGCATCGTGCCATATTTCTCCTAATATGTACACATTAGGCTTAATACTTTTTACCCTTTTTCTTATTTCTTTACATAAATAATGAGATATTTCATTAGCAACATCTAATCGCCAGCCATCTATATCAAATTCTTTTATCCAATATTCACAAATATCCAAAATATAGTCTACCACTTCTTGATTATTAGTATTTAATTTTGGCATATTAGATGTAAATGCAAAAGAATAAAAGCTTTTATCTTCTGTCCCTTTTTTATTTTCATCTATTGGCCATTTATTAACCATAAACCAGTTAAAATATTTAGATTTTTCTCCATTTTTTAATACATCTTGCCAATAAGGAAACTCTTTACCACAATGGTTAAATACCCCATCTAGCATTATTTTTATACCTTTATCGTGTGCTTTTTGTACAAGTTCTTTAAAAGTTTCTTTATCTCCAAATATTTCATCTATTTCATAATAATCTATTGTATCATATTTATGGATAGAGCTTGCTTTAAATATAGGTGTTAAATATATACCGTTTATACCCAAATCTTTTAGATAATCTAATTTTTTTATAATTCCTCTTAAATCTCCACCATATATATCTTCATTTTTTGGTTTTTTGCTTGCCCATTTTAATGTTCCTGTTGGATTTATACTACTATCTCCATTAAAAAATCTATCTGGAAAAATTTGATACCATATGGTATTATTTACCCATTCTGGTATTTCTTTTACATCAGTAGGATTTAACCAAGGTTTAATAAAAGATTGCTCATTATATTTTTTTTCTTCGTAAAAAAATCCATCTTCATAAAAATAAACTGTTTCGTCTTTAGAAACTAACTCAAAATAGTATTTAAGCCTTTTATATTCTGGTTTTACTTTTATTTTCCATACTATATGATAATCTAGTTCCACTTTTTCAGTTATTTCTACTTTTTGTCCACTCCATTTCCAGTCGCCACCTAATATACCTCCTAAAAATGGATCTCCGTGTATAATGCTAACTTTCTCTACATCATATCCCGTTTTTAAAGTTATTTGTATAGTATCTTTATCTAAAGGATAACAAAAGTTATCTGATGTTCTATGTATTATTGCTCCAAAATTCATTATTACACCTCTTCTACATAAATTAAAGGGAGATAAAATCTCCCTTGAGTCTGTATACAAAGTCTACAATCTTTTAAAAGAAAAATTTTATCTTTTTAAGTAAACTATATAAAAATCCAATTTTAAAACAATGGCTAAAGCCCTTAAAAATCTTATTTTATATAAATTTAAACAGAACTAAACCTTGCCATTTTTTGTATTATTTATTTTACTATTCTTTAACCGAACCTACAACTATACCTGTTACAAAATACTTTTGCATAAAAGGGTATATTAAAAGTAATGGTAATGTTGAAATTACTATTTTTGCCGAATCTAGTGTACGGCTAGAAATCTCTGCTAATTCTTTTAACTTTTCTGGGTCAGTTATTTTTGTAACATCAACGTTAAGCTGTTGTATATAAGTTTGTAAAGGATAGTTTGATGTTTTTGTTATGTAAACCAAAGCTGAAAAATAATCGTTCCAATGGCCTACAATAGTAAATAATATTACAGCTGCAAGTGTTGGCTTTACAACTGGTAAAAATACTTTTAATAATATTGTCCATTGAGATGCCCCGTCCATCATAGCTGCTTCTTCTAAAGATTTTGGTACACCTCTAAAAGCATTCATTAATAATATTACATTACCTATTGGAACTGCTCCTGGTAATATTAATGCCCATATAGTATTTGTTAAATTTAGCCCATTAACAACCATAAATGTAGGTATTAATCCACCTGAAAATAACATTGCAAATAATACCACTCTCATATAAAATTTTTGAGCATAAAACATTTTAGGGCTTTTAGACAATGGATAAGCAGTTAAAATTAATAATGTCATATTTATTGCTAATCCTAACACAACTCTTAAAACAGAAATCATAAAAGAACGCCAAAACTGTGTTTCCTCCATTATCTTAGCATATGAGCTAACATTAAAATTTTTAGGGATAATGCCCACAATATTAGCTGTTGCTGATGCATTATCACTAAATGATATTGCCACCATATTTAAAAGAGGTAAAAGGCAAGAAATAGTTAATAATATAAGTATAATCCAAATTATAGCATCTGCTATTAAACCTGATAGTGTTCTTTTTTCTACCACCGTTATTCCCTCCTTTAAAATATTCTATAATCTGTAACTTTTTGCGCAAGCTTATTAGCAGATAATATTAATATTATACCTACAATAGAACGCATAAGTCCAACTGCTGTACCAAGACTATACTGTCTTTGTACCAAACCAACTCTATAAACATAAGTATCTATAATATCCGATGTTTCCATAACAAGTGGGTTGTATAAGTTAAATATTTGGTCAAAACCTGCATTTAAAATATTAGGTAAGTTCATTATAGTTACAAGCATAATAGTTGGTAATATACCTGGTAATGTAATGTGTAAAACTCTTTTAAACCTATTTGCACCATCTATTGCTGCTGCCTCATAAAGTCCTGGGTCTATACCAGATAATGATGCTAAATATATAATAGCTCCATACCCAAAGCCTTTCCAAACATCTGTTGCAACAAGCATTGGTCTAAACCAATCATTACTAGCTAAAAATAAAATTCTATCTAGTCCTAGTTTTTCTAAAAAATCATTTATAGGGCCATCATAAGCAAATACGTTTACAACAACTGTTGCTAATATAACCCAAGATAAAAAGTTAGGTAAATATACTATTGTTTGTATACTTTTTTTAGCCCATTTTATTCGCACTTCGTTTAAAAGAAGTGCAAATAAAATAGTTACTATTGTACCTACAACAATTTTCCAAAATGCTATTATTATAGTATTCATAAATATTTGTTTACTATCTGGCATTTGGAACATAAATTTAAAGTTTTGAAGACCTACCCATTGCGAACCTAAAATACCTTTTGCAGGCATATAATTTTGAAAAGCCATAACTATACCAAACATTGGTATAAAAGAGAATATTATAAGAAAAATCATACTAGGAGCAAGCATTAAATTTAAGTCTATTTGGTCACGTTTGTTTCTTATGGTATTTTTTTTATGCTTTCTAGTTCTACTCATATATCGGCCTCCCTATTATTTGTTTTTTTCTGCAATAGCTTGATTTACTTCTGCTGTTATTTCATCTCCACCAGTTTTTTTCCAAGTTTCTACAAATTCATCAAAATAGTCTACAGGTTTTTCTCCTGTTATTATTTTTAAATACATTTCTTGTTCTAATTTGCTAAGAGCTGGCCATTTTAAAGACATACTAGGAGTATTTCCATAGAAAATAGGAGTAATCTCTTTAATGTTAGCTTTTGCTACAGTGCTAGGAGCTTCTACTAAAGACATATAGTGAGCCCAATCAGCTGGTGTTATTCCGCTTTGATTTTTTAAGTTATCCTCATATGCTTTACAACCTTCATATAAAACTAAATCTGTTCTGTTAAGTTTAGATGTATCATTTGTATCTAAAGCTTCTTTTATTTTTGTTCCTAATTTAATAAGTCCATCATAATAGTCTATATTTGTAGCTAAAACAGAACCATCTACATTAAGCTTTTTGTAATCATTAAGCTCTTTTAAATCTTCTTTGTTTTCATCATAATTTGATAAATCATACTGTATGCTAGCAAGTTTCCATATTAGCTCTGGGTGTTCAAAGCCTTTTCTAACAACAAGATAACTGCTATTAGGGTTACCTGCAAACATTTTAAGTTGACCATTTTTATCAAAAGGTGATATACAAGGAACCCATTTTGCTTCTGGGTTTAATGAAGTTGATTCATTAACTTCCCAACCACCCCACCAGTTGCCAAAAAATGCTCCACTTTTTCCACTTGTAAGGATAGCTTTTCTATCATCATCAGTTCTAACAGCCATTTGTTTATCTATTAGCCCTTTTTTGTACCAATCTGCTAAAACAGCAAGACCTTCTTTCATCTCTGGTTGTATAGAACCATAAAATGCATTGCCAGAGCCATCATCTAACCATTGGGAAGGGTATGCACCAAAATATGCAAATATGTTATTAACTTGATAAGGTCCACCCGTTTTACCTGCAACCTCTGGTGCAACAACAAGTCCTTCTGTTTTACCAACTCCATTTCCACCTGGGTCTTTATCTTTAAATTGTTGTAAAACATTTTCCAAATCTTCTAAAGTTTTTGGAAGTTCAAGGCCTAATTTATCTAACCAGTCTTTTCTAATCCATAATATACCAGGACCGTGAGATATTTCTGTTGTTGGTAATGCCATAAGCTTACCATCAAATGTAGCTTTTTCAAAAATTCTACCACCATAAGAGTTATAAATTTCTTTTATTAAATCACTAGCAGTATTTTCGTAGCTTTCTGTTAAATCTGCTATTAAGTCATTTTCATATAATTGCTTTAAAGTTTCATAATCACTAACAGCCATTATATCTGGTATTTCATTACTAACTATTGCCATAGAAACCTTTTGGTCATAGTCTTCGCCAGTATTTGCTTCAAAGATGTTTTCATTTTGAGCATTTATTTTTTTATTAATGTATCTAGTCCAAGCGTTGTTAGTATCATTGTCACCTTCATATGGTGTACCTTTTAATGCGTCATAATTATGAGATGTTCTTCCTAATGTATAAGTTACAGTTTCTGGATAAGCACCATAAGGTGTTGTCATAGCTTCCTTCCAAGCAGGGTCTTCCATCTTAGCTTCTATTTTAGATTTCAATTCTTCTTCATTTACTTTTCCCTTAGACCCACAACCAGCTAAAGATGTTGGTAAAAGAGTTAAAGCAAGTAAGATAGCCATAATTCTTCTTTTCATATAAAACGACCTCCATTTTTTCGTTAATTTTCGGTATATTGGTAATTATACACTATTAAATTACATTTTGTCTATACATTTTATATATATTTTTTATTTTGTGAATTATATATATTTTTTTTATAGTATTTTTGTCTATTTTTTTGATAAAATTTTATCTTTATTTATACTTCCTAAAATACAAATGCTTTTATCACTTATATTTAATTTATTATTATTTACTTTATCTTCCTTATTACTAAACAAAATTTTCCATTCATTATCTTTTAATATATATTCTTGATAGTTGTTACTTTGATTGTACATAATACATACTTCATTATATTTTTGTTTACAATTATCTTCTTTTTCTATATTTATTATGATTAACCCTTTTTCATTTAAAATATCAACTTTTTTTACATAATTTTTATCTGGATTACATAAAACAGGTAATGATTTTCTTATTTTTATAAGCTCTTTATAATAATTTACTAAATGGATATATTCTTTACTTATATTCCAATCTAGTGCATTTAACCTTGAAGATGATTTATAGCTATTTTCATCTCCTTCTTTAGTCCTTGCAAATTCTTCTCCTGCCTGAAAAAATGGTATGCCACAAGTAGTAAAAACTATACCGGCTGATAATTTATTTTGTTTTATTATATCTTCATCATATATTTTAAAATTAGGCTCTTTATTATTAGTTATTATTAACTTATCCCAAAGAGTTAAATTATCGTGTGCAGAAACATAATTTATAAACTGTTTAGGAGCTTTTGCAGTAAAATATTCTATCTCTATATTGTTCCATACTTTATATAAATAGTCTTTAAGCTTTAATGAAAATTCATCGTTACCATTTACAAAACCACAGTTTTTTTCTATAAAAACATCACCTTTTACCAAATCTCTAATAACATCACAAAAGGCACTAATGTTTTCATCTAATTTATTTAAATTCTCTTTAACTGCTGGCAAACTATCCTTTCTCATAGATACATCTGATGCAAACCAAGGCTCACCATATATTAAAATTTTTCCTTTTCCAAACTCCTTATCTAAAGCACTTCTTATTTCGTTCATTGTTTCAACATCGTGTACTCCCATTAAATCAAACCTAAAGCCATCTATATGATATTCTTTAGCCCAGTATAAGATAGAATCTATCATATATTTTCTATACATAATATTATCACTTGCTGTTTCATTGCCACAGGCAGAACCATTAGAGTAATCTCCATTATCATTTATTCTATAATAATAATATGGTACAGTTTTATTAAAGCTACTATCTCTGCTAAATGTATGGTTATAAACTACGTCCATAATAACTCCTATACCTTCATTATGAAGTGATTTTATCATTTCCTTAGCCTCTTTTATCCGTACCTTGCCATCGTATGCATTTGTAGAATAGCTACCTTCTGGTACATTGTAATTTACAGGGTCGTATCCCCAGTTAAAATCATCTTCATTACTAGTTTCATCTATTGAGCCAAAATCATAAAAAGGTAGTAAATGTACATATGTAATACCTAAATCTTTTATATAGTCTATACCTGTTTTATAATTTTTATCTTCTTTTAAAGTTGTTCCTTTTTGAGTAAATGCTAAATATTTCCCTCTATATTTATCATCTATTCCACTATTTTCATCATAAGAAAAATCTCTAATATGAAGCTCATAAATAACTCTTTCTTCTATAGGTATATTTGGTCTTGTATCATTTTCCCAATCTTTAGGGTTAGTATCTTTTAAATCTATAATCATACTCCTTTTTCCATTAACACCGCAAGCTTTAGCATTTATATCATTTGTTTCATTTGTTTCTCCATTAGCATTTATTGTATATGTATAATATAAATCTTTTAAATCCTCTTTTATTGCTATACTCCATATACCTTGTTCATTTTCTTTCATATTAAAGCTATTTATTTTTTTGCTACCTTCTTCTCGGTCACTACCTTTAGTGTATATATTTATTGTAACCATTTTTGCAGTAGGTGCCCATACTTTAAATATAGTTTCTTCTTTTCTATATTTATAGCCTAAATCATTTTCTAAATATTTGTATTTTTCTTCAAATTCATTAGATGTAAATATTTTTTTCCATTCTAAAGGTGTTTTTTTATCTTTTATATTCATATTTAATCTCCTTGCTATAAATATCTTATACTTATTTTTATAGTTAAAAGAGAGAATACTTATCTTTCATATTCTCTCTTTAATAACTTTAAGCTCTATTTGTTTTTATTATCCAGTTGCCGTATTTTGCTATTTTATCTATAAATACTTCGTATGTGTTTAATTTCCATTCCCAGTTAGGACTACCTATTGTAGACGGAGTATTAATCCTTGCCTCATCACCTATATTTAATATATCTTGAGTAGGAATAACTACAAGGTTGGATACACTATCAAAACATCTATAAATCATCTTATCTAAAATGTTATCACCTTCATATTTATCAAACATTTTATTTATATTTTGCTTTTCTTTATCACTATAGTTGTTGTAAGCACCTTTTAATGTTTGGTTATCGTGTGTGCCTGTATACATAATAGTTCTTTCTGTTTCTTTAAAGTCATTGTTAGTTTCGTTAGGGTCTAGCTCAAATTGTAATATTTTCATACCACTTAACTTATAATGGTCCCTAAGCTCTAACACTTGTGGTCTTAAATCTCCCAAATCTTCTGCAACAATTTTTATATCTGGCATTACCTCATATATTTTATCAAAAAGAGCATATCCTGGAGCTTCTATCCATTCTCCCTCTATTGCCGTATCACAGCTAGATGGTATTTTCCAATAAGTATCAAAAGCTCTAAAATGGTCTATCCTTATTATATCGTATATTTTTTTACTCCAGCTAAGCCTATCTAACCAAAACTTAAAATCATTGTTTTTTAGATAGTCCCAGTCATATATAGGATTGCCCCATCTTTGTCCAGTTTTACTAAAATAATCTGGTGGTACACCTGCTATAAATGTAGGGTTTCCTTCCTCATCTAATAAGAAGTTCTCTTTATTTTCCCATACATCAACAGAATCTATCCCTACATATATAGGTATATCGCCTAAAATTTCTATACCCTTTTCATTAGCATATCTTTTAAGCTCAAACCATTGTTTATAAAATAAAAATTGAACAAACATTTCATATTCTATACAGTCTTTCAAGTTTGTAATTTCTTTTTTGTCATCTATCCAACACTTATCTTCTTTATCCCATTCCAACCAACATTTTAAATCATTTTTTTTCTTTAATGTTATAAATGTTGCATAGGTATTTACCCAAAAGTTTTCTTTTTTAAAATTTTCAAATTCATCTTTTAATATATTTTTTTCTTTCATAGTATTAAAAGCTTCTTTAAAATATTTTAATTTAAAACTTCTTGCCTTTTCATAGTCGGCTATCTCTTTTTCATATTTTATATCTTCTATTTCTTTAATAAGCCCTAAATCCTTAAGCTTGTCTATAGAAATATATATTTCTTCGCCAGCATAAGATGAATAAGGTTGATAAGGGGAATTACCATAACCAACAGGATTAAGTGGTAATATTTGCCAAATTTTAAATTTTGCTTGTTTTATAATATCTATAAATTTGTATGCCTCTTTACCAAAATCGCCTATATAATGGTTACTTGGCAAAGAAAATATAGGCATTAATATTCCTGCTTTTCTGCTCATATATCCTCCCTATTATCTTAATTTCCAAATATCGTTGTTGTATTCTTCTATTGTTCTATCTGATGAGAAAAATCCCGCTTTAGAAATATTTATTAGAGCACTTCTTAACCATTTATCTCTATCTAAATAGTCTTCTAATGCTTTATCTTTTACTTTAATATAATCTTCTAAATCTAATAAAGTCATAAACCAGTCTTTATTTAATAATTCGTTATATAATCTTTCTAAGTTTTCTTTTTGCCCTACTTCTAAAACTTTTTCATTTAAAATAAAGTCTACCACTTCTTTAATTATAGGACTTTCTTCATAATATTTTTTAGATACATAGTCCATTTTTTCGTAGTGCTCTATAACTTGTTCAGATTTTTCCCCAAAAAGATAAATATTTTCTTCTCCAACAAGTTCAGATATTTCCACATTTGCACCATCTAAAGTACCTAAAGTAATTGCACCATTTAACATAAATTTCATATTACCAGTACCACTAGCTTCTTTACTAGCAAGAGAAATTTGCTCTGATATATCACAAGCAGGTATAAGCTTTTCTGCTTTAGAAACATTATAATTTTCTATAAACACAATTTTCATATGTTTAGATACTTCTGCATCTTTTTCTACTATTTCTTGCATACATAATAAGAAATGTATTATATCTTTAGCAATTACATAAGCTGGTGCTGCTTTTGCTCCAAAAATAAATGTTATAGGTTTTTTAGGCAAATTTCCTTTTTTAATTTCTAAATATTTATATACAATATATAAAGCATTCATTTGTTGTCTTTTATATTCGTGTAATCTTTTAATTTGTATATCAAATATAGAGTTTTCGTCTATATCAATATTTTGAGTAGCCTTAATATAATCTTTTAGTTGTTTTTTCTTAATAGATTTTATTTCACCTATTTTATTTATAACTTCTTTATCATCAATAAATTTTAATAAATTTTCTAATTTTGTAGCATCTTTTTTATACTCATCACCTATTAAAGATGTAATGTAGTTAGATAACTCATTATTACAATGTAATAGCCATCTTCTAAATGTTATACCATTAGTTTTATTATTAAATTTTTCTGGATATATTTTGTAAAAATGATTAAGCTCAGAGTCTTTTAAAATTTCTGTGTGTAACTTTGCAACACCATTTACACTATATCCAAAATGTATATCTATATGTGCCATATGCACTCTTTCATCTTTATCTATAATATAAACTTTTTCATCACCAAATTTTTCACGAACAATCATATCTAAACTTTCAATGATAGGCATAAGATGTGGAACTACTTTATATAGATATTTAGAAGGCCATTTTTCTAATGCTTCTGCTAAAATTGTATGGTTTGTATAAGCACAAGTTTTAGATACTATTTCTATTGCTTGTTTTAATCTAATACCTTCTTGTGTTAATAAGTATATAAGCTCTGGTATAATTAAAGTAGGGTGTGTATCGTTTATTTGTATAGTAACATTTTTGTATAAATCTTCTATTTTATTTCCTTTTTTCTTTTCTTCTTGTAAAATATATTGAGCACCACTACTTACCATAAAGTATTGTTGGAAAATTCTTAATAAATGGCCTGCTTCATCGCTATCATCTGGATATAAAAATAATGTAAGGTTTTTTTCTATATCTTCTTTATCAAAGTTTATACCGTCTAAAACTATACTCTCGTCTATTGTTTCTATGTCAAATAAATGTAATTTATTAGTTCCTTGTTCATATCCAATAACATCTATATCGTACATTCTGGATTTAACTTTTCTATCTCCAAAATTTATATTAAAAGTTACATCTGTCTTTTCAAGCCAACTTTCTTCTTCTATCCAATCATTTTTATATTCTTTTTGAAGGTTATTTTCAAATTTTTGCTTAAATAAACCAAAGTGATATTTTAAGCCTATTCCATCTCCACTAAGCCCAATACTTGCAATAGAATCTAAAAAGCAAGCTGCAAGACGGCCAAGTCCCCCATTGCCTAAAGATGGTTCTGGTTCTATTTCTTCTATTTCTGATAAAACTTTACCGTTATCTTTTAAGATAGTTTTTATTTCTTCATATATTCCTAAGTTAATAAGATTATTTGATAACAATTTACCTATTAAAAATTCTGCTGATACATAGTAAACTTTTTTATTATTTTTTATTATTTCTTTTTTGCTAGATTCTTTTTTTACTAAATCTAGTATAGAGTAATAAAGTTCTTCATTTGTACAGTCTGCTATCTGCTTATCATATTTATAGAAAACTATATTTTTCAATTTTTCTAAAACCATAATCTCGCTCCTTTTTTTCGTAAATTTTCGTTTTGTTAATTATACTATTTTTATTTTATATTGTCTATATATTTTTTTGTTTTATATTATTTTCATTATTTTAAACATAACTATATATATTTTTTTATATAAATTTAACATCGTTAATAATATCATTAATTGACTAAACTTCATTTATGATATATAGTATTATAATAAACTATATTTTATTTATAGGAGGTCATTATAGATGGTCGTAAAAATAAAAGATATAGCTGAAAAATTAAATATATCTGTAGGTACAGTATCAAAAGGTCTAAATGGTGCATCTGATATAAGCTATGAGCTTACTCAATTAATACTAGATACAGCTATAGAAATGGGATATAAACCTAAAAAAATGTTAAATGAGGACAATAAAAAACTTTGCATTTTTATTACCAATATGGAATATAAATCTAAAAATGACTTTGGTTATGATATTATTTTAGGATTTAAAAGACACGCTATTCGTGATAACTGGAAAGTATTTATAGAAGAAGTTACTCCAGATTTTCAAAAAGAAAATGACTATGATAAATATATGTTATCTAAAGGATATAATGGTGCATTTTTTGTAGGATTTGCTTTAAATGATTTATGGCTTAAAAATTTACAAAAAACAAAAACGCCAACTGTTTTACTAGATAACTATATTTCTAGAAATTTTAATGTTGGATATGTCGGTACAGACAATATAGAAGCTTTTGATATATCCATAGAATATTTAAAAAAATTAGGACATTCTAAAATAGGTTTTTTTAGTGCATTTTTAGATTCTATGGTTGCTAATGAAAGATATGAAGCATTTTTTAAAGCTATGAGCTCACACAATTTACCAGTTAATGAAAATCTTATTAGTTTTGGATACTATACTATAGATTCTGCAAAATATACTATACCAAAAATATTAAAACATAATCCAACTGCCATACTATGTGGTAGTGATGTTATGGCATATGGGGCAATAAAAGCCTGTGAAGAGCTAGGTATAAAAGTACCAAATGATATTAGTATAATAGGATTTGATGATATTGATATTTGTAAAAAATCTAATCCAAAAATAACAACAATTAAACAAAATAGATTGGAAATAGGTAAATGTGCATATATATCTTTAGAGGGTATTATGCGTAATGTTTTTATAAATAAAACTACCCTTAGACCAAATCTTGTGAAAAGAGAATCTACTAAAAAAATAAATTAATATAAAAAATAATATCAACAATGTAGATATAAAATTTTCTACTTTATTGATATTATTTTTTAACTAATATGATATAATTTTTTATATTAATTTATATACCTAACTTTTATATATAATCTTATAGTTTTATATAATTACTAACCTTTTTCCCCTATAAACTTACACTATAAATTTTATTTATGTGGATTATGTGAGCTATGTCCTTCAGATGCATTATGTGGTTTGTCTATAACAATATGCTCACTTTCCCAGTCATTATTATTGTATACTAATTTATATGCTTTTCCAAAACCTTCAACTAATCTTCCCTCTAATAGTTTTATCTCAAAAAAGTCAAAATCCATTGTATATAATACATCCATCATATTTTTTGTATGAATTTCTTCAAATTTTTCCTTAACCTTACTATCTACATCTGACACTTTAGTAGCTTCACCTTTAAAGCTAATTCTTTTTCTAGCAAATAATACTTTAGATTTACATTCATCTTCAGCAATCATAAGGCTAATGTTTTTGTTATTCTCTAAATTTTGGTAATGCTCTGCAACTTTACTAATATATATATACATTTTGTCTTCTATCATAACATAAGGTGAGTAACTTGCGTGAGGCATATTATTGTTATCTACTGATGCTATAAAAGTTGTATTTTGTGATTTTAAAAATTCTTTCATTTTTCATATTCCTTTCTTATTTAAATATTTTAATAGATGTTTATTATTTTTAGCTT